>JAZLHG010000108.1:0-3426 GCA_045616705.1 Lachnospiraceae bacterium
GGTAGGTTATTATGGAGAATAAAGAGAAGAAGCCGGGAATTCTGGCGAGCTTTATTGATTATTTCTACGGCAATTTCATAGTACTGCTGTTGGGGTTTGTGTCCCTGCCTCTGATTACCCGTGTTATGTCCACGGCAGAATATGGCAGAACGGCCATGTTTCAGTCAGCGGTGTCCATTATTTATATCTTTGCCATTCTTGGACTGGATCAGTCCTACATTCGTTATTATTATCAGGAGGGCATTAACAGAAAGCGTCTGATTCTGCAATGCCTGAAATATCCGGTGTTATTAATCCTCCTGCTGGCAGTTCTTTATGGTTGCTTTGCGGAGTTTTTCAATAACTTCCTATTTGGCAGAACCAGCGCTGACATTACAGCACTGGTTATTGCGTATACGGTCATTTCCGTGTTCGAACGATTCCTGTTTCTGAATATTCGAATGGATCAGAACGGTAAGCTTTATTCCAATCTGAACATTGTCTCCAAAGTTTTATATATTACATTTATTGTACTGTTTGTCAGACTGATTGGTGATGACTTCAGAGTTGTGCTATATGCACTGACTCTGCCGCTTGCTATTGTTACGGGAATTTGCGGAGTGAGATATCTCATTGTCAACCGCAAACAGAAGGCTGAGAAGCATCAGGTAAGGACGAATGAACTGCTGAAATACGGTGTTCCTTTTGTACCTATGCTGCTTATGGAATGGCTGCTGTCCTCTATGGATCGCTGGTCGATTAAGGTATTTCGAGATTTCGCCGAGACCGGTATTTATTCGGCGGCAATGCAGATTATGACGGTACTTCTCACATTTAAGATTACCTACGTGGCATTCTGGGCACCCATCGCTATGGAGAAATATGAGAAGGAACCGGAAGAGGTATGTAAGCCCTTTTTTGCTGATATGTTCAGCAAGGTCCAATTTCTTGCCATGCTGGCAGCCTTTATGCTCACCGCTCTCAGGGGTATTATTGTTCTGATTCTTGGCGAGAAATATAGAGAAGCAATCAGCGTGATTCCTTTTCTGACGCTAATGCCGGTACTGTCCATTCTCTTTGAGATGACAGGTCAAGGCGTGAAGTTTGTGAAGAAGATTAAGTACTTTAATTATGCATCCTTTGTTGCCATTATCTGTAATCTGCTAGGAAACACCTTGTTGGTTCCCAGGCTTGGCGGAATCGGTGCAGCGCTGGCAACAGCGGTTACCTATATTGTCTATTTTGCAATGGGCACTTATTTCTCCGGCAAATGTTACCCGGTGAATTACCGTATGAGAGAGTTTGTGGTATCCCTCATTCTCTACTGCGGATATGCAGCATATTCCACCTGGTCCGAAGAAATTCTGATTTCAGGACTTGTGGGTGTTATTCCGATTGTGATTCATTGTCTAATCAATCGAAAGGTGATGATGTCATTAATCAACTATGGATTAGGACTTATAAAGGGATTTAAGAAATGAAATACGTCGTGATTCTGGGTTTTGCCATTATAGCAGCATTGCTGATGAAGTATGCAGCGAAGTACCGCATGATCATTCTATGTGGTTTCTTTGTGGTGCTTATTGGATTAAATGCCAGATCCTCTTTCCATCATTCTACGGAAGATGTACCCCTGTTTCATCCGGTGAATCAGATGGTCTATCAACCGGACAATCTTGAGAACGGGGGTTTCCCGGATGGTATTTTGCCTTATCTTGTTGAGGGCAAAACCTTATATACTCCTAATGATTTCTATGTCCCTGAATTTGATATGGATGATCCAAATGCTCCATGGGAGAGAAAACTATTACGTATTTATCATGGAATCAACTATGTGAATCTCTTTAGTGCCTGGGGTGCGAACGTAATTTGCGATGAAGCATACACAGACGCGGATCTTACTGAGGAGCAAATAGAGAACTTCACAGAACTGGGCTATATTAATGATATGATGCGGAATTCGTTTGCCGTGAATCAGATTCCGGAAGAGTACGGTAATTATTTTCATTACTATTACGCATATTGTGTAGTATGTAAGCCGATTTCATTCTATATCAATGCGGAAGGGCTTGAGGACAGCGATGAGCTGGTTCTTCTCTGGAAGGGTCGTACTGATATTGGCTATCTTATGAGCAAAGAATATTATGACAGGGAGGTGGCACAATGAATGCAGCAGGTCTTATAGAATCCACAATTGCAGCTCACTCTCTGACATTCTTCTTGTGCCAGTGGCTCTGCATTGTACTGATTAGTCTGCTTGGTTATCTGATCATCAGACTGCGTTCAGAATTAAATAACATCTTATCTTTATTCTTGTGTTTTCCCGTAGGACTTGCCTGCTTTATTCTTGTAGGCTGTGCACTGTTGATTCTGGGATGCCCCTATTCGGCAGTAAGTGTGATTCTGGGCTGTCTATTGTTTGTTCTGGTACTCCTTTTTCTGAAGGGGTCCGGCAGAAGCATTCTTCCGACTAATCGTACAAAAAACCTTCTGATTGGCGTTTTGATCATCTGCCTTACTGCAGCGGTCTGCGTAAGTGGTATTCTGCCGGTCAGCGTATCCAATGATACTTATTACTTTTTCGGATTCTATCCCAGATATATTGTAACGTCAGGCGGGCTCAGAGATGGATTTGATGTTTATCTGACAGACGTGGGCCTTGGTAGTGCGGTTATGGGCAGTATGCCGTATCTGTTTGGGTTTAATGAGTTCTTCGGAATCCAGTATATGCTCAGCATGAGCTTCTTAGGGGTGTTCGTTTATGGCACTTATGAACTGAGCGAGGGTACCATCGTTAAGAAACGGGTGTTATTTACTGCTCTTGCGGTGATCCTTTTACTTGCTGCGACACCACTCCAGATTATTGCCAGATGGGCACTGTCTAATGTCTTCTTTATGGAGTACATGTTCATTACAGCATATCTGGCCTGTAGATTCAGAACGCCGGAAGAAGCAGGGAACAGATTCTTACTGGTGGTAATGAGTCTTGCACTGTCCCTTCTTCGTATGGAAGGTGGCGTCTATATGGTGCTGTTTGTAATGTGCGTATCTCTGCTGGAATATGAAGGAAGTTTCTTGTCTTATCAGATGGTTCTGCCGGCGATGTTGATTCAGTCCCTGTACTGCGTGAGAATTTTTATGCTGATGAATCTGTCTTCGCCTTATCAGTTTATGACACCAATGAAGGCAATTCTTTTGGTGGTAATCAGTGTAGGTGTTATGATCTATCTGCTGTTAATCAGACCGCGATTAAATGTGCTGAAGAAATATGTAGGACCGCTGATTCTGCTGGGTCTGCTTGGTGTGAATGGACTGCTGTTTATCAAGAGTCCTTCGGATTTCTATATTAATCTGATTGCGTTTGTAGACAACATTACCTCTACCGGTGGATGGGGACTGTTCCCTGTAACGGTGGTAGCGCTTTATAAGTCGGAGGCCAAGCGGTCT
>JAZLHG010000109.1:0-6843 GCA_045616705.1 Lachnospiraceae bacterium
TATACAGCTTCCGTTATGAAGAAGTATCCTTGTGCCGTATTTACACTTAATAGTGCGTTTTATTATCAGGGATTGACGGATTCTATACCCCAGAAATATTTCCTTCAAACAGATAAAGACGCCTCTAAAATTACTGACAATAGGATTAAACAGTGTTTTGATAATTGTTCTAGTATGGATGTGGGCGTAGAGACTATTGTCTATAATGGGGATGAAATACGAATATTTTCCAAAGAACGATTATTAATTGAATTAGTTAGAAATCGTACCAAGCTTCCTTTTGATTATTATAAGGAAATAATAGGCAATTATCGGAAACTTGTTAATGAGTTGGATTTTCAAGCAATTGAAGAATATGCGGTGAAATTGCCTAAAACATCGTTGGTAATGAATACAATTCGACTGGAGGTGCTCTAATGAACCTCCGTGATTTGGTTAAACAGGTCGAGAACTTAGGATATAATGATGAAGATGCCGTAGCAAGAGTATGTCAAGATATCATTCTAAAGTCTATTTCTCAGAGTGTGCTTTCTCAAAACGTCACAATTAAAGGAGGCGTTGTTATGAGAAGTTTAACCGGAGATGTTCGTAGAGCAACACAAGATTTGGATATTGACTTTATTAGATATTCGCTTTCGGATGACTCGATAGATGCTTTTATAAACAAAATCAACTGCATACAAGGAATTTCGATTAATAGAACCGGCAGGATAACAGAGTTAAATCAGCAAGATTATCGAGGTAAAAGGGTATTTATTGTTATTACCGACAATGAAGGGAACAGTATTGGGAGCAAAATTGACTTAGGTGTTCATAAGAGGATGGACATAACGCAAGAAGAGTATTGTTTTGATATTTTCTTCGATGATGAAGGTGCATCGCTATTAATTAATTCCAAGGAGCAAATGGTTGCGGAGAAACTAAGATCTCTGCTTAAATTTGGTAGATTTAGCACTCGTTATAAGGATATATATGATATCTACTATCATTGCAATCAAATTGATAAAAAATCGTTTCTCGTATGTATGGATTCATATGTTTTCCGTGATATGGGAATGCGAGAAAACAATATGAACGATGTATACAAAAGAATATCAGGAATATTTAGCGATACAATCTACAAGAGTGCAGTTGACAGAAGTGATAAACGTTGGCTTGATGAAGATATTGATACGGTGTTTGATGGCATTCTTGCCTTTGTAAAATCAAGCATTTTATAAACGCAAATAGTATTTTGAAATCAATTGATATAGTGTTATAATCTTCATGGCAAAAGTGATTAAGAGAAGAATTTAATATAAATGAGGAAGAACAGTGAAGATTTGTAAGAAAATATGTGCATTTATTGCCCTTGTGGCGATGTTAGTGATGATGGTACCAATAACCGCACTGGCACAGGCTGAAGTGGTTACTGCACCAACCGGTGAGCAGCCGGTAATGACGGTGGATATCGTGATTTTCGCAGGACAGTCTAACATGTCCGGTGCAGGTGGCAACGCAGGATTATCTCCCTCTGTTCCCAATGGACAGGGATATGAATTCAGACCCATGGCAGATATGACGGCCCTTCATCAGGTGACTGAGCCATTTGGTGTCAATTGTGGTGGCTATATCTGTGATGGTCCCAATGCCCGTCACGGCACATTGGTATCTTCCTTTATCTGCAGTTACTATGCAAAATGTGGTGTGCCGGTAATTGCCGTATCTGCTGCAAAGGGTGGATCGGATTCCGGATACTGGGCTTCACCGGAAGTGAAGGCGGATTTATTTGCAAGATACATCAGAACCAGAGACTATTGCAAAGCAAATCACATTGCGGTAAGACGTGCCATTGCAGTATGGCTGCAAGGCGAATCTGATGGTGTACAGGGCGTGTCTGCAGCCAAGTATCAGGAGAACGTAATCTCTACCTGGCAGCCGCTGTTCGCAGAAGGTCTAGAGCAGGTGTATGTGATTACACCCGGTCATTCCAGAGGCAATATGCTCTCCTATGGTAACATTGCAGCTATTCAGACAGACCTGTGTAACAAGAGTAATCTGTTCACATTGGCTTCAACCCAGCTTGGTGGATTATCGGATGCATATCTTACGGATGATGTGCATTACAATCAGCAGGCGCTGAATATGGTAGGAGCAGCCACAGGAAATGTAGCTGCTCGCTAGAATGGAATACTATAATCGTAAATTGGCTAATTCGCAATGCATTTATACATCGTAAATCATAACAAATGGGGACTCACTTCGGTAGGGTTCCCATTTTGTATTGGTGTCAGGGCAACCGTTCTTCATGAAGCCGGTCCAAGAATCCAGGAGTTCATTGGATAGATCATAATCCTCCTTGGTAAAGGGCCTGTAACTGCGGGAGAGTGTATGGAACGCATAATACAGTTCCGCAGAGTGGAATGCTCCCCAGTTGTCGCCGGGAAGGTTACGGTTAAATGCATAGAGATAAACCGGTGATTTAGATACCTTGCTGAAATGCTCCGCATACAGGATACAACCTTCCTTGAGCATCGTCTCAGGTGCATCCTGTCCTGCCAGAGCTCTTGAATCGGACATGACATCGTAATCGTCCTTGGTCCATCCGGTTATAATGGGAATATCTTCAACTTCTCCATGATCTGTAAGATTAGAGAATGTATCAGACAGTAAGTATCCATCTATGCAGGGCATTAGGAAGAAGCGGTCCAGTTCCGCTGAAATGCGATCCATTTCAGGATTCATTCGCGTAAACAATTCTTCAGCGGGCATGGCCATCAACTGCTCATAGGTGTGAATATCAGCGGCATCCATCAGACGTACGCCGTATTCTTCCAGTTTCTCCATGGTAATATCTCCACAGAGCCCCTTTTCGTAGGTGGCACCACTGAGCATAATACATCTTGCGGCAAGGCCTCTGGCAAGAGGCGTAGTAATTAGGGTCTGTACACTGGCAGATCCGGCACTCTGGCCGAAAATCGTAATATTATCCGGGTTACCGCCCAAATCTGCAATGTTCTCCTTCACCCATTTCAGAGCCGCAATCTGGTCCAATGTTCCGTAGTTGCCGGAGATGTGTTGCTCACTTCTGGCAGTAAGCCAGGGATGTGCCAAATAACCGAAATAGTTACAGCGGTATTCTACACTTACCAGAATTACGCCGCGTCTGGCATAGGCTGCACCATCAAATTCCAGTTCAGTGGCATAACCGTTCAGATAAGCACCGCCGTGAATCCAGAATGCAACGGGATAACCACCGGCCGGTGCTTCTGCATCCTCAAGCGGTGTCCAGATATTCAGATACAAACAGTCTTCATTGAGAGGCCTGATATATTCGGGATTTGAGAAGAAATCCTTATTCCAGGGCGGACAGTCATAATTGATAAACTGGATGCATGCAGGGGCATATTCCGTAGAATTAATCACTTCTCCTTCTCTCTTGGTAAGCTCCTTAGGAGGCGCAAAGCGCAGTTCTCCCACAGGTGGCTGTGCATAAGGCACACTTCTGTATTCCAGATAATCTTCATGGGTAACGGCAACCAAATTGCCATATTTTGTTGTAACCATAATGCCTCCGATGTCCTTTATTTACCTGCTCTTAAGTTCTCTACGGTTTTAAGTTCCAAAGAGATATCGCTATAATATCGAAGGCCGCCCTCGCCTGCAGGAGACTGAGCTTCAATGCCGACTTTAACAGTTTGGGGAACAGGAAGGTGGAACAGCCTTACCATGTGATACTCCTCGCCATCAAGAGAGTATAAAGTGCAGAATACATCTCCTACACGGGCAATTTCAAGCCATACGTAATCCTGATTGATGTCACATCCGTTGGCATCATCCGACATTTCATTCGTAACAACACATACAGCAGCAGTAGTGCCAAAGTCTGATTTCTCAAATGCTGCCTTAGTCCACAATACATCATTCTCAATTACCATTAATGCACATGCATCATATACGGTTCTGAAATTGGGCTGCACTTTTGCCTTGAATACGAAATCTCCCGTTACTTCCGTATAGAAAAAGGGTGCATCAGCAACCGGCGCGCTCAAGGTACCGTTCTCAGGAATCGGATTCCGAAACCAATCGGTATGCCCCGGTGCATAAATTGCAACTTCATTTTCTGATGTAATGATCTGGCTCTCGTTTAGCCATTTCCAACCCTCGAAATTCATATCATACCTCCATTTTGACCTTTGTCAGGTCTTTTTTATGAGTAGATTATAGCATAGATTACGGTAGTAGATTAGTGTAGACTAATATTATTTTCCCCTTGCGGGAAAATAGAGTATAATAGACTTAATTTCAGCAATGGAGACGTATTTATGAGTAGAGAGTTAAGATGCGGACTGGTGTTAGAGGGCGGTGCCATGAGAGGTATGTATACCGCCGGAGTGCTGGATACCTTTATGGAAATGGGTATTACCATGGATTCTGTAGTGGGTGTATCAGCCGGAGCGCTGTTCGGGGTGAATTACCTGTCAGGCCAGAAGGGCAGAGCCATCAGGTATAATAAGAAATATAATCGGGATCCGCACTATCTGGGCGTGCTTCCTCTGCTAAAAGAAGGTAATATTGTCAGCACAGAATATGCTTATCATCGCGTGCCCTGTGAGTTGGATCCTTTTGATAATGATACCTTTCAGAAGGCAGAGGCGGAATTCTATGCGGTCATTACCAATATGATTAACGGTGAGGCAGAATATGTACAGATTACCGATATTTTCGAGCAGATGGATACGCTAAGAGCTTCCGGTTCCATGCCTTATGTATCGACACCTGTAATCATTAACGATACCCCTTATATGGATGGTGCGGTTACGGATAATATTCCTTTTGAATGGATGAGTACCCGGAATGTGGATCGCATGGTTGTGGTACTGACCAGAGACATTTCTTATAAGAAGAGAGCCATGTCCAAGCTTCTGACCAATGGCATGTATAAGAAGAAATATCCGAAGTTTGCGGCAAGTCTAATTAAGAGACATCTTCGCTATGCGGGACAGATTGCGGATCTTCGGAAGCTAGAGGATGAGGGAAGTGTATTTGTAATTCGTCCCTCTCGTCCCATTCGAATGAGTCGTATTGAACGGAAGCCTGAGAAACTACAGGAAGCTTATGAACTTGGTATTAAGGATGCGAAGGATTGTATGGACCGTCTGAAGTCCTATCTTGCAGGGAATGACAACTGACTAGCAAGCGAAATAGAGACCGGATCCTATAGATGAAATAAAAAAATAGAAGAAATAGAAGAAATGAAAGACACACCTAGGAATTCCAGGTGTGTCTTTCGTTTTGGTTATCATAGCATTCACAGAACCTTGCGGCAAAGGAAGGCGCTCTGTCATGTACATACAGGTGAGAGGTGTCTCCGTAAGAAGTTACTCGGAAGGAGGCGATTCCCTGCTGTCGTTCTTCGGTAACAACGGTTGTAACCGAAGTGGGTGCAGCCACCAGTCCGTGCCATAGAATCATGGGTGAGATATGGAGCAGGTAACTAAGAAATACTACGGTAACACCATAGTGACAGAAGAATACCAGTGTATCGTTATTGGCCTTGGTAACGTGAAATAAGTTCCCTTCCTTGACATATCCATGTTCTCTTAAGAAGGCATCAAACAGTGCGGTAACACGGTCATATTCTTCCTTCGCATGGGCTTCCTTAAGCACAGGGTGATTACCCCAGTTCTCATAGTCGTAGAAGTCGGCATGTCCTGTCCAGTCGGAAGGTAGCCAGTCCCAGGTTACCAGACGAACATCGTCAGGACCGTCCGGGCGGATGACTTTGGCTTCGAATTCTCGAAGCCACTCATATTCAACGGCTTCTCGGTTTAATTTCTGAAGGGTGGGAGCGGCGGTTGCCTTGGCTCTGCCAAGGGGAGAGACATAGATCTCGTCCATGTGCATTTGGCACATTCTCTCCGATAACATTTCTGCTTCAATTCTGCCTTCAGGGGTCAGTGAATCATGGACATAATCCGGATCACCATGTCTTACAAAAACAAGCTTCATGAAATACTCCGTTCTCTGTATGAATGATTGCATTTCTATTCTGTTCATTCGAAATCAATTCTATATGAATTGCATGTGGATTTCATGACTAATTATAGACATATCTATCTTGTAATGCAATCACCATGAATTTATACATTAGGTGTGGTATAATAACAATATGAGGCAAATAAAAAGAAGGCGTAAGAAGCCTACGCAGGGCGAGAACCCGAACGTTGAACTGAATAAGAAGAAGGAATCCTCAAATTTTAAGAAGGCCATGAAGCGCAGCTTGCGTGGTTTGAAGAAATTCTGGGTAGAGAATAAGGTTGCATGTATTGCAGCTGTAGTTGTGATTCTTATTTTTGTGTTTGCTGTGGTGGCATCAACCAGAATGAATGCCGAACAGGGTGGAACACAGGCTAGTATGCAGACCTCCGGCAGTCCTTCGGAAGAGAAGAAGTCTGGTGGTTTATTTGGACTATTTAATAAGAAAGATTCAGACAAGCCGGAAGGGGAAGGTACTGAGAATGCTGCAGGTGAGGTTGGCGAGGATGAGAATATTCCGGATCCTACCGTCCTGGCGTTTAATAAGGATACCCGTCCCGGATATATGAATAGTTGTATTTTCCTTGGGGATTCCCGAACGGTTGCTATGGTAAGCTATGGATTTGTATCGGATGAGAATGTGCTGGCTAAGGTTGGTATTGCTCATACAGCTGTTGAGTCTACACTTTTTACCAACAATTCCGGACGTCAGTATTCACTGGATAGTTTCTTGCAGTCTCATGATGAGCCGGTAGTATACGTATGCTACGGTGTCAATGGCATGAAGGGCATGTCTAAGGATAAATATGAAGCATCCTACGAGAA
>JAZLHG010000110.1:0-4281 GCA_045616705.1 Lachnospiraceae bacterium
GCCTTAGCAATATCCTTTTCCATAACTCTATAACATCCCATTATATTCAGGATTGAATACATATTCATACCGCGTACCTTCACACAGACAGCACGAATATCTCCACCGATTATATCAGTTGGATTCAGTTTGTTCGCATAATTATCATTGGGAATCGGGTTACCGTCCGTATCAAAATCCGTAACCTTGTAATAAGTTATAGAGGCTACGTTATAATCGGTACCAGCCTTCAGCGCCAGGCCATTACTGTCCGTAATCGTTATTTTACCGGAGTTCACTTTATTACCGGCCATAACATCGTATGCATTTAATGTCAACCGACTCGGATCTTCAGCAAGCCACACTCTGAATTTAAAGGAACGAGTTCCTGTATATCCACCCTTAAATTTCAGGGTACAGGTAGCCGGACCATACGCAAAGCTATTTACGCTATTCCCCTTGCAGCTCATGGTATAGTCTACACCTTCTACCAAACGATTGCGGCCCTGCATTACTGTTACTGTAGGCACAGCACCACCTTTGACATAATTATAGTATCCGCTAACTGGAGTATAGGGTTTAACGGTAATCAAGTCTGCAGGAACAGGTACTATCGTAAATTTACCGTTCCAGGTACCGGAATAACCGTTAATTCCTGTCAGCGTTACCTTAGCCGTGCCGGCCTTAGTATTGTTGTTATAAGAAATGGTATAGTCTCTTCCTTCCTGCAAAATAACTTCCGAACCTGTTCCCATATATACCTTTAGGTTCTGTGTTACCGGTTTACCACCGTCATAATACTTATTCTGCAGATTTGTTACTCTGGCCTTCTTAATATCTACACCAACAATTTTGTAAGTGCCTACAACAGAGCCAATTAAATCGCCCTTACCGGTAATTGTTACTGTTTTGGTTCCAAGGCTGATATTCTCGCCGGAAGAGATTTCATATTCTGATGGATCTAACGTTCTGCTAACCTTCTTACGATTCACGGTCTCCGTAACTACTACAGACATTCTGGATCCGATATCGAAACTTGTTCCGGTATACTGATAAGATGTTGTCTGAGTCTGTTTGGAAGAATCCGTATAGAATAATACCTTGGCGCCATTCAGCAGTGTGCCACCGATTCGCAGAGGAATCTCTCTTGTTCCGGTATAGTTATTGGTACCGATAATACGAATCCTATAATCACCCGTCGCCGAAGCCGGAATCTCCAATAATTCATTGTCTTCGCCATCTAAGTAAATGATGCTCATATCCTTCGCCTCTGAAGGATTTCCTCTTACAGGTGCAAAAGGTCCTATTGCATTCTGAGCCAGTTTCTTCTTACCATAACTCACAACCGGAATCGGTTTGATCGGCTTACCAGATACATTAAGGCCAACGGCATTTGCCACAATATCCGCATCCCCAACGTTCTTGGGCTGAATCGTGAACTTGGTCGTTACCACCTTATTGAAGTTGCCCTTACCGGTTACCATTATGGAAGGTGCCTTTGCACTGTCTACACCGGCAGCATTGATGTTATTCGTATATTTAACGGTGTAGTCTGTCTTCTCTGTAAGCAAGTTGCCATCATAGTACACCTGAATCTCCGGCGTAATCTTGGCACCGGTGTAGGTAAAAGTATCCGTATGATCCTTGAACCGAACTACCATTCCACCCTTTGCACCGACTACATTCAGTGATAATACTCTGGTAATGCTGTCATCCCCGTATGTATAGGTTACTGACACCTTCATGGTCTCCATATCGCTATTGGGCACAATGGACGGGGTGATCGTAATCTGTGCAGCTTCTGCCTCTGTATTTACCTCTTCCGTTACAACAGAATCGAATGCCGGATTCTCATGTCTGATTGCAACCGTTCTTGTAATAAGAAAGTCAGCAGGCGTAAGCACATCTCCAATTTCCAGCGTACTTCCATCGCCAACATATCGAATGTCTGCATCCAGAAGTTCTTCATCAATTACAGCAGGAGCGTCCCCTGCTTCTGCATCATCTGTGAACGCTTTAATACGCACATTACCATAAGTGCCTTTATAGTAATCATAGTACCCATATGTATCTATCCAACCGTCCCCATTGAAGAACGCATAACTGCAGCCTTCTTCCATTCCGATTTCCGATGCATACCAATAATCATTGCCATAACGTTTGCAGTTATTGCATTCGATAGCAATCCCTACAGGACTGCCAGGCTTACTTAGTTCCACTACAGCAGCATATTTCTGGCCACGTGCAACGTATACCGAATTGTTAAGCGGTACTGTATAATAACCCACAAATGATGTCTTACCTGTAGTCGTTGCCGCTTCAACAAGTTGTCCACTTTCCGGATTACCATCCTTGGGATCAAGGTAAATCTTAACTGTATAATCCATATTGGTAAAAGAAGTTGTCTGGAAGGATACCGCCTTCACCCATTCACCATTGGAGCAGGCCTTTGCAGTGAATACGTTGGCAGCCTTCATTTGATTATAATCAGACAATCCTGTATAGCCACCTGCAAGATCATACTGATAGTTGTGGTCATAGTTGTCCGCAGGTTCCACCTCATAAGCATATGCGTCAATCAATGAGGTATCATAATAAGAGATCCAGAAGAATCGGTTAATACCATAATTATCCTCAATCCTGTCTCCGATGAAAGGAGTATCATCCCAGCTGTTTCTTACCAGCCACGCACCATTTCCAGCAGGACGCCTTGAACTGTAATTGAATTTCTTAGCAGAATAATCATCGTCCCATCCTACTACAGTTACAAAGTGGTTCAAACTGGTATCGCGATAGTTATAATAGCTAACGCCATCTGAACCTAAGAATTCAATCTTCCCATGCGTATCCCTTCCACCTGCACTATATGCCAATGTGGCTGCACCACACTGTTTAATCATTTTCTTAACTGCTAATCTATCTTCTTGAAGGTATGCCATGTACCAATTCTGAACATGCACCAAATCATCAAAAGCCACAGAATCGTCTACCTCAACCTTATGATAAGGGTCATCCACATAAGGTGCCAGCGCTTCATCTGAAGCACCGGTCCATGAAGCAACCACCGGAGATGTGAAACACGGATTACCGCTCTCCACATCATCATACATACCATCTAGGATCCTGGCCTCTTCAAGGCACGATTCACTATAATGGTTACTGTCTCCCGCAGAGCCACCAAGCGGGTCCTCTACCGTGTTGGTTGTGAAATATGCCATGGCCAGTTCAGAGTAATCTATACCCACATTACTGCCCCTTTGCTTAATTGCATTCGCTTCAATAGCACCAATTGTGGAAAACGCATAGCATGTACCTAAATTGCCCTGATTTCTTGCCTTGGGTACCTGAGACAGTGCCGGAATAAAGTTGCTTGGCAGTTCCAGTGCCTCAATACTCGGTTCGCCCTCAGTTCCAAGATCGGTGATACTCTGGGTATCGAATTTAACAGAAGGTTTACCGGCATTCACATGTTCCGTGAATCCGTCATCAGGTTCTTCGATGTCTTCCGGCGCTATCATCTCTTCCGGTTCTACCATCTCTTCCGGTTCTACCATCTTTTCCGGTTCTAGCATGTGCTCCGGCTCTAAAATGTGCTCTGGCTCTATAATGTGCTCTGGCTCTATAATGGGTTCCGGCTCTGCTGTCTCTTCGACAAGTTCCTGCACCTCGCTGTCTTCAAATACCATATCCACCAAATCTTCTTCAGCAAACACCGGCACCTGAACTGCAGTCGCAATTAATGCTGACAGTAACAGTATTGACAGAACCCTTCTCAATATTTTCATTAATCTTCTTCTAACCATGACAATCCTCCCTGTTGATATCATGTAAATGTAAGTGAAAATCTATCTCAATAGCTACTTACGACAATTGTCTATCGCTGATGTAGCTAAATCAATCCCATACTCCTAAGAATCCACAACCATCCGGTAAGTGTAAATGCACTAAGCAATGTGGTAAGCATCACTACCGATGATGTAAGAACTCCCTCATGCCCCATATTTCGAGCCATCACGTAGGCGCTTACGGTAGTCGCACTGGATAGCATAACAAGAATCGCAATCAGACCTTCCTTACGAAATCCTGCCATAATAGCGATTGGTAGGAACAATGCCGCAAGACCCACCAATTTGATAAATGCTGCAGCAAAGGAGGGGCCTTTCAGACCAATTGCCTTCTTCATATCAAATCCCGCACCCATGGCAATTAATCCCAGAGGTGTGGCCATGGCACTGATGTTACTAACGGTTTTGCCACAGATTCCTGTTAAGGGAAGTTTCAGTGCAGACCACAATAGACCTA
>JAZLHG010000111.1:0-1178 GCA_045616705.1 Lachnospiraceae bacterium
CGCTGTTCTCTGGTTGTGTCTTTGATTAGAATGCTCATCTACTTCTCCTGGAAAAACTCAATCTCTTCACCAAGTGGTCCATAACAGAATGCCATCCTAGCCGGGAATTCCGGTGTAGACGGAATCGCAATATCCTTAGGCCCAACAAACACTTCATAGCCAGCCTCGGTCACTGCTTTCACGCATGCATCCACATCATCCACTGCAAAAGCAAAATGTCGAATCGTGCCCTTGCACAGCTTATCATCAGCATCATTGAAAATCTCCACAATTCCGGCACCCGTATCAAACATCATTCCGGTTTTCCACTCTCTAACAACGCTTAATCCCAGAATCTCTCCGTAGAACTCGGTCACCTTCTTGTAATCCTCAGCATTGCAAGTCTTCATTGACACATGATGAATTCCTTTAATTAGACTCATTCCGTTACTCCTCCGTTAATCCCATTTCTTCTATACATCGGGCTGATAGCCCAAAATAACCCGCTTCTCATGTCTCGCCACCCGTGATCTAATTCACTGGCGTTCCAACTTCAATCAGATTCCCATCCGGATCATAGAATCTCACAACCTGCTGCCCCCATGAATGCGTCATCAACTCATTCACATATTCAATTTCGAATTCGGATGCTTCCAGTTTCTTCACAAAACCTTCCAGATCAGCCTCTTCAAAATAAAGCTCCGTCATATTGTTCTTAGGCATTAAATCCTTGTTCAGAAACGCTCTCCAGATCTTCGCATCCTGAAGCACCAACCCTTCGGACATAATTACATTGCCATCTTGGTCAAGAATCACCTGCAACCCAAATATTTCTTTATAAAATTTAATTGCCCTGTCCATATCGTTCACAGCAATTAGGATGTTACGTAGTTTCATGAATCAACCTCAACACTGAATACTTTCTTCGCCTTAATTTATGCACTTACCGAAAGTGTTTTTTAATTCTTGATATGCTCAACCACCTGTATATCCGCCGGCAACCACTGGACACTATCCAGCTGACTCATACTCAGCCACTTGGCATCTTCATGCTCCTTCAGAACCAAATCGCCTTCGGTAACCTTTGCAACAATTGCCTTAAACCAAAAGAACTTATAGCATTCACTGGTATTGTCAAAAAGACGACCGAGATATTCAATATTCAGTTCTTCAGAATATGGTAATTGCATTTTAAGTCT
>JAZLHG010000112.1:0-1547 GCA_045616705.1 Lachnospiraceae bacterium
ACAACACAGTTTGTCTTCGAAACAGAAGATATGATTGAGAAGATTAACGATGTGAATAAAGAATCAACCCTGCAAATTACAGGTGTTGTAAGAGAACGTGAGAGTAAGAATAAGAATCTTCCTACAGGTGAGATTGAAGTAGTTCCCACCGAGGTAACTGTTCTTGGCAAGTGTATTCACAATGCACTTCCTTTCGAAATTCATCAGTCTAAGGATGCAGATGAGAACTTCCGTCTGAAATATCGTTATCTGGATCTTCGTAATCCTCTGGTTAAGGATAAGATTGTACTTCGTAGTAAGATTGTATCTGAACTAAGACAGAGAATGACTGCACTGGATTTCTTAGAGATTACCACTCCGATTCTGACCTGCTCTTCACCGGAAGGCGCAAGAGATTATCTGGTTCCTTCCAGAAATCATCCCGGCAAGTTCTATGCTCTGCCCCAGGCACCTCAGCAGTTTAAGCAGATTCTCATGGCATCCGGTTTCGACAGATATTTCCAGATTGCCCCCTGCTTCCGTGATGAGGATGCAAGAGCTGACCGTTCTCCCGGTGAGTTCTATCAGCTGGATATGGAAATGGCATTCGCTTCCCAGGAAGATGTATTTGCTGTAATCGAAGAGGTACTGCCTCCTGTATTTGAGAAATACGGAACATACCAGATTGCTTCCAAGGCTCCTTTTGTCAGAATTCCTTATCTTGAGGCTCTTGAGAAGTATGGTTCCGATAAGCCCGATTTAAGAATTGACCTGTTAGTACAGGATGTAACAGAGCTGTTTGGTAAGACGGAGTTTGGTCCGTTCCAGAATAGCGTAATCAAGGCAGTTGTAACTGACGGATATAAGGCTACCCGTAAAGAAATTGATAAGATGTGTGCTGAAATCGAAGTGGAGACAGCCAACAAGGCATTTTGGTTCCGCTTAGATGAGAATGGCGAGTTCGTTGGTGGTATCAGCAAGTTCTTAGTTGAGATGAAAGATGAAGTGATTGCCGCTCTGAACTTAAAGGCCGGAGATTTCATTGGTGTATGTGCCGGCGAAAAGGGTGCTGCAGTGAAGACCGCCGGTGTATTAAGAAGAAAGCTTGGTATGGCTGCAGAAGGCCATTTCGATAAAGAGCGTTACGAGTTCTGCTGGATTGTAGACTTCCCTATGTATGAAATCGGTGAGGAATCCGGTGAACTGGAATTCTGTCATAATCCGTTCTCCATGCCCCAGGGTGGTAAGAAGGCATTGAGCGAGCAGGAGCCTTTAGATATTCTGGCATATCAGTATGACTTGGTATGTAACGGAATTGAGTTATCTTCCGGTGCTGTAAGAAATCACGATCCTGAGATTATGGTTGAGGCTTTCAGATTAGTTGGTCTTGGTGAAGAGGATGTGAAGGCGAAGTTCCCTGCTATGTACAATGCATTCTGCTATGGTGCACCTCCCCATGCAGGTATCGCACCGGGCGTTGATCGTATGGTAATGCTTCTTGCAGGTGAGGATAGCATTCGTGAAGTTATTCCTTTCCCGATGAACAAGCAGGCAATGGACATTATGAT
>JAZLHG010000113.1:0-1798 GCA_045616705.1 Lachnospiraceae bacterium
TAAGACCAGTCTTGTTCTGACACCTATGGTGGCTTCCGTTGGGGTCACTGTCGCTAAGATGAGTGGACGTGGCCTTGGACATACCGGAGGAACCATTGATAAGCTGGAGAGCTTTGAAGGTTTCAGTACTGAGATTACCAATGAGGAATTTATGCGTAATGTACAGGAAATCGGTATTTCCATTATGGGACAGACTGCAAACCTTGCTCCCGCAGATAAGAAAATGTACGCGCTTCGAGATGTTACAGGCACGGTGGGCAACATTTCTCTGATTGTTAGTTCTATTATGAGCAAAAAACTTGCTGCCGGTGCGGATGCAATTGTACTGGATGTAAAGAGCGGCAGCGGCGCGTTCATGAAAACGGAAGAAGACGCCAATGAGTTAGCTTCTCATATGGTTAAAATCGGCAAAATGGCAGGCAAGAAAATGGTTGCTGTTATTTCCGATATGGATCAACCTCTGGGTTATGCGGTAGGCAATGCGGTTGAAGTGAAAGAAGCAATTGATACGCTGAAGGGACAGGGGCCTGATGACTTAAGAGAACTCTGTCTGACGCTTGGCTCTTATATGGTAGTGTTTTCGGAGAAAGCGGATAGCTATGAACAGGCCAGAGCTATGCTGGAAGAGAATATAGCAAATGGTAAGGCGCTTGATAAGCTTGCCGAATTTATTGAGAGGCAGGGCGGTAGGCGTGAAGATGTATATCATTATGAGAATCTTCCTAAGGCAAAGATTACTTATGAATTAAAAGCAGACAAGACTGGCTATGTTGGACACATTAACTGTGAAGAAGTAGGAATTGCATCTCTTTTGTTAGGTGGTGGAAGGAGATCCAAAACAGATCTTATCGATTTGTCGGTGGGTATTGTTCTCAAGAAAAAGGTAGGAGATGCTGTTACATGCGGTGATACGGTTGCAATTCTCTATGCAAATGATCAGGATAAATTATCTGCGGCAATTGATAAATTAAAGGAAGCATATCACTATACAGCGAAGCAACCGGCAAAGCAGATTTTAATTAAGAATATTGTGAAATAGAAAGGATTCTATGCAGGATTCTGTAGTAAAAGAGTTTCAAATTGATTTAAAACATGAACAGAATATATTCGGTGCATTTGATGCTTATCGAAATCTACTGGAGAAGCATTTTCATGTAACGATAGTGTCACGGGATGGTGTGCTTAAAATTATGGGCATTCCGGGACAAATCTCCCAGGTTGAATCGATACTTAATCAGTTGATTGGACTGTCAGAGCGCGGTAATACGATTACGGAACAGCAGGTGAATTATTTGATTGACGAGGTGAAAGAACAGGAACCGGTAGATCTTCTTGAAATTGATCAGGATTTGATCTGCCATACCATTAACGGCAAGCCGGTAAAACCTAAAACTGCCGGACAGAAGAAATATGTTGATGCAATTCGCGATAAGATGATTGTGTTTGGTTTGGGTCCTGCAGGAACAGGAAAAACCTATCTTGCAATGGCAATGGCCATTACTGCGTTTCGCAACAATGAGGTCAGCAGAATTATTCTTACACGTCCGGCTATAGAGGCAGGCGAGAAGTTGGGATTTCTTCCCGGCGATTTGCAGAGTAAGGTGGATCCTTATCTAAGACCTTTATACGATGCACTGTATCAGATTATGGGTGCTGATAGTTTTCAGAAGAATATGGAAAAGGGATTAATTGAAGTGGCTCCTCTTGCTTATATGAGAGGTCGAACTCTGGATAATGCGTATATCATTTTAGATGAAGCCCAGAATACCACTCCCGCACAGATGAAAATGTTTCTGAC
>JAZLHG010000114.1:0-10763 GCA_045616705.1 Lachnospiraceae bacterium
AAGGTAGTAGTTCTGGGAAGAAAGACTTTGGAAACATTTCCAGGAGCAAAACCACTAGGACAGAGAAAAAATATCATTCTTTCAACAAACAAAGATTACAAAGTTGATGATGTTTTGATTAACGAAGACATCTCAAAAGTAAGTATTGTTGGTGCCGGCATGATGAGTAACCCCGGTGTTGCAGCCAAGATGTTTGAGTGCCTCTACAATGCAAACATCAACATCAACATGATTTCTACATCTGAAATCAGAGTAACCGTTCTCATTGACGAGAAGGATGTTGAGAAGGCTATGAATGTAATTCATGACAGCTACGGTTTAGAGGATTAATCGTATTACCATAAGACGATGGAGTGCACATCTTCGGATGTGCACTTTTGTTATTTCCACATGAGCCTTTTTAATGACTTATGGCAAGAGATGGTTTATAATTATCGAATAGTAAGACTACCGTGCTTGCGCTGAGTATGGCAGCCTGAGGGGAATAGAAATACATATGAAGGAGGTCGATGGGATGAAGAGACGTATGATCAGTCTGCTTGTTGCAATGTCTGTAGTAAGTATGGCGTTTTCAGGATGCGGACCGGAACCTAAGACAACAAATCAGACAGGACCGGCTATCGTTGAGGCAACAGAGACAGAGGAAGAGCCTGCTCCTATAGAAGAGCCTGAAGAGGAAGAAATGGGGAATCCGATTCAGGAGATTGATAACGATGCAGATTATGAACTGGTAGGAATGGAGTGGGACACTACTTATTTTGTAGGCAGCGTGAATCGTGCCATTATCGGTGGTGAGATTGCACAGGCAGAAATAAATCTTAAGAATGCAGCCGGAGAGAATGTGTGCTGCACGTTAAGAGGAACCAGAAGAAGCGATGTGGCAGGTAATCCCATTGAAGCACTTGCCGGAATATATGGAACCAACTTTAGCTCTACAGAAGAGGTTAAGGTGCCTGTTGCCGGAACTGAGATCAAGGTGAATAGGACACGGGAACAGGACCTTGGTATCGATGTATGCTACTGGGATTACGATGGTAATTATTACACCCTTACCGTAGATGGTAAGTTGAGTACAGAGGCTACGGAAGCTTTATATGAATTGGTAATGAAGGCAACGGGAATTGCCACAAGAATTGGCGAACTTACTAAGAATCCGGAAGGCAAGAGAGTGGAACCCCTTCCGGCGGTAGTGGATGTGAAGTCTCCTGCAGATGGCAGGTATCCGATTGCGATTAAATCCTTTACCGACCAAGATGGTCAGCTTATGGTGGAAGGTACGATTTATACGGCAGATCTATATGATGCAGTGGATATCACAACGCTTGCGGTAGGTGATGTAATCGTCATTAATGGCGAGGAGATGATTGTGAATTCTGTGGAAGAAGGCGAACCCCTTGATCTTCACGGAACCGGCCTTCAGGCAGTATATGTGATAAATGGTGGCCTAATGGAAGACGGTGCGGATTTCATTGCCGGAGAAGGAGGAACCTTCCGCTATTTCGGCTATGATGACCATACGACTTATACGGAACAGGGAAATATCAGTTTGGCGATGGCTGAGAACGGCATCTTCTATGATACCAGCGATTTGGCAACTCCCGGTGGAGTTAAGATGAGTCTGCCGGCATTTAAGGAATATTTGGAAGAGGATGAAGCAATGTTCTTCATTCCGCAGAATACTACCATTCAGGTCGAGAATGGCAAGGTCATAGAAATCGATAGAATATATATTCCATAAGAATAGGGTAAGATATCGGAGGTTAGGAAATGGCTTTTTGTACAAGTTGTGGCAAACAGGTAGCGGATGGAAGTAAATTCTGTACCGGATGTGGTAAGCCTATGGGTGCAAGTCCTCAGATGGGAGGAAGCCCTGCAGGTGGTACGCCTACTAATCAGTGGGGTCCGGGACCTTGGAGTTCACAGGGCAGTAGTTCGGTCGGACAGAATAATAATGCTTATGCGCAGAACAACGCTTATGCACAGAATGGTGGTAATTACGGTCAGGCAGGTGGTGCATACGGTCAGAACGAGAATTGGGGAGCGCCTGCACCTGAGAAGAGCGGCAAATTATCTACCGGTGCAACCGTGGGTATTATTATCGGTGCGGTATTTCTGGCAATTGCTGTTGCAGTGGGAGCTTATTTCCTGGTGAAGCATTTTATCGCGGATGATGGAGAGCAGATTGAAGAAGAGGATACTACAGGTATTAATCCCGGTGGTTATGGCATTCCCTCCTCCGATAGTTCTAATCAGAATGGTGTTCAGGATGGTTCAAACGGTGGCGTTAATGACGGAAGTGCACAGAACCCCGGAGGGGCCGGACAGGGCAGTCAGACCACACTTTCCATTGATGAACGTAATCGAATTGTTGAAGCGAAATTTAACGAATATGCAAATAACCTGGATGGATTAAATGGTACCTTCGTGGAATATGATTACAACGATAATCCACGTATTAATTATAACAGTGGTGTGTTGTATACCATGTTGTGGGTGGAAGACAGCGGTCTTAAAATTGGTTACTGTATCAAATTGGAAGATGAGAGTGTCGGACAGCTTCAGCGTTTCCATTTATGTGCATGGACAGCCGATGAGAATGGTCAGCTCCTTGAAGAGAATGCTTACTTTGAGAATGCAGGTATCGGAAATGGCTACTATAGCCAGTTTGAATATGCGTTTTATGAGAAGGATGGAATGATTATAGCTGAGTCGAGAGGATTTGAGAACACAGTAGACTTCAGTGGTTTATATGGATTGGAAGCTTACAATTATGAACCCGGAGAAGGAATCTTACGTCAGATTGGATTCAATAATTTCTGGCCGAACTCTTCAAATGGTATAGATGCTGTAGCTGATGCGCTGGATAACTTTGGAATGAATGCTACCGCGAACAAGATTAGAACGACCGGCATCTTTGGAATCGTAAAGGAAGAGGCGCTCAATCCACTGGTGTCTGTTTGTGCAGCTTATAAGGACATCGGAAGCGGCGGAATCGTTGTGAAGCAGGTGGTTGACGCCAGAGATGAACATATTTTCTTAGAGAGTAGCGCACGTCTTCTTGAAGACGAAGATATGTGGAATATGGAACCTGACGATCTCAGGTATGCGCGAAATGAAATTTATGCACGTCATGGAAGATTGTTCAAAGATACGGAATTACAGGCACTGTTTAACGGCACGTTCTGGTACAACGGATATACCCAGGAGATTTCGGAATCGGCTATGAACGATATTGAGAAGAAGAATCTCAGGAAGATTCAGCAGTACGAGTAATCAAGAGGTTATAGATAGACAATGGCAGTATTTACGTATAATACGACAACAGTATTTTATGAAGAAATGGGGCAGGGTGTCCCATTTCTTCTTATTCATGGATGGGCAATCGACCACCGTTTCCTAATGAATGGGCTGGAGTCTATTTTCACGGAAGTGGAAACTGACCTGGGTAGTCAGAACTTTAGAAGAATCTATGTGGACCTTCCCGGAATGGGGCAGTCTCAACCGGGAGAGGTGAGAAATGGTGATGATGTGATTGAGGTGCTGATGCACATGATGGATGAATTGGCTCCCGGAGAACCGTTCTATATTGGTGGGAACTCTTTCGGAGGATTTACCTGCAGAGCGATTCTGGCCAAATACCCTGAACGTGTCAAAGGTGCACTGTTGATTGTGCCCGGATCAAGGCTTGGAGTGGCCATTCCTGCCAAGAAGAGCCTGTATCGACAGGATGAGGCGTTTATTGCCGGCCTTAGTGATGAACAGCGGAAGTTCTTCACGGGACTGAACGCTAACCGGACAGAAGGTGCATGGCAGCGTTATGAGAGAGATGCGCTTCCTTCTGTGCTGGATAATAAGAATAACGAATTCCTGAAGAAACGGTTTAAGGGCAGTTTTTCCTTTGATGTAGATGCAGCCCAGAAAAAGAGGCCGTTTAAGGGCCCGGTTCTGATTGTAACGGGAAGGTATGATACGGGAGTGGGATATGAGACGCAGTTTGAATGGTTTAAGATGTTTCCCAAGGCAAGCTATATTGCAATGGATGGTGCGGGACATATTGCACAGATTGACCAGCCGGAACTGTTTCGAGGCGTAGTAAGCGGATGGCTCAAGGGCATCGTAAACGGGAACCTATAGGGCTGTAAATTGCTATTTATCATGAAATCTGTTACAATATAGGAACAGAAGAGGTAGTCCTATGATTGGTGGAATCGGAAGTATAACCGGATTTGGGGTAATGCCCTATAATCCTTATGCAGGACAAATGAATACCGAGAAGAGCGGTGTTGTACAGAATCCCGGCGAGTCTACTCAGGTAGCCCCCGGCCGCAAGTCTTCGCCTGCAGAGTGCGAGACCTGTAAGAATCGTAAATATCAGGACGGTTCTGATGAAATGGTTTCCTTTAAGTCTGCTGCGCATATCTCTCCTCAAGCTTCAGCTTCCAGGGTAATGGCCCATGAGATGGAGCATGTATCCAATGCATACAAGAAGGCAGAAGAGGGGAACGGCAGAGTGCTTCAGGCGGCAGTATCCCTTCAGACCGCTATTTGCCCTGAATGTGGAACGTCTTATGTTGCGGGAGGTACTACCAGAACCGCAATTCAGTATACCAATGAATCCAATCCCTACCAGCAAGCCCGGAAGACTCAGGATGGGTCACTGCTTCGCGGCATGAATCTGGATGCGGCAGTTTAAGGCCTGGTTTCATCTTATTTGAAATAGAAATGAATAAATAGAATTACAAGAATATGTCACGGTTTCGTGGCATATTTTTAGGAGGATACATGGAAAAAATCAGCATCGCAAGACTTAAGAGTGCAGCCAAGGCCAAACTTGCCAACCAGTATGGTGTAACACTTGGCACTTATATGATTATGATGGCAATTCTGTCGGGAGTGCTATTCTTCCTGATGATTGCATTGTCCTGGACCCTGGTTCCTAAAATGCTTGAAGGAATGGATTTATCGATTCTGAATGCAACTACAATCTCACAGGAAGAGTTCCTGGATTTTGAAATGTCTCTTATCGAGAAGACCGATACCATAGAGTACGATTTGCTTTTTAGACTGGGAAGTGTTGTGATTGGAGCTTTGATTGCCACCCTGTCTACAGGATTCTCCTACGTATGTCTGAAGCTTGGCAGAAGTGCGAAAGTAAGCGTATCTGATTTGTTCTTTGTATATAAGAATAATCCGGATAAGGTTATTATGCTCTATGGTCTTACCTTTGTGATCCAGTTTATTGCAGGCCTTCCGGCATATGCTATGTATTACGCTGTGAAGAATCGTCCTGATGATGTAACACTGAATCTGCTCTATACATTGTTAAATATTGGTTGTTTTGTCATCTCATATCTGATCTCCCTTATGGTATCTCAGGTATATTTCCTGTATCTGGATGATCCGCAGGCGAAGGTTATGGATATTCTGCATGCCAGTATGAATATGATGAAGGGTAATTTGGGAAGATTATTGTATCTTGAAATCAGCTTTATCGGATGGCTGTTTCTGGTGGGCCTCAGTTTCGGTATCGCGTCGATTTGGATAATGCCTTATATGGGTACTGCAATGGCTGAATTCTATAGAACAACCAAAGGGGAAGAATTATGGATATCAACGCACGATTATCAGCAGAACTTGGAGTAAGACAATCTCAGGTAGATGCTGCTGTGAAATTAATTGACGAAGGGAATACCATTCCTTTTATAGCCCGTTACCGTAAGGAGGCAACGGGCTCTTTAAATGATGAAGTACTAAGAAATCTGTTTGAGAGACTGACTTATCTTCGTAACCTTCAGGAGAAGAAGGAACAGGTTCTCGCCAGCATTGAAGAGCAGGGACTTCTTACAGAAGAACTCCGCATCCAGATTGAGAAGGCAGAGACCATGGTGGCGGTGGATGATTTGTATCGTCCTTATCGACCCAAGAGAAGAACCAGAGCAACCATTGCTAAGGAAAAGGGTCTTGAAGGTCTTGCAAATCTGATTCTTCTTCAGAATGCTACGACTCCACTGTCAGAACTTGCTAAGGACTATGTGAATCCTGAGAAGGAAGTGAATACAGAGGAAGAGGCACTTGCAGGTGCCTCGGACATCGTTGCCGAGCATATTTCCGATGAGGCAGCTTATCGAACCTATATCCGTAAGCTTACCATGGACGAGGGAACGCTTACATCAGAGGCGAAGGATGAGGAAGCAGAGTCTGTATATGAGATGTATTATCATTATGAGGAACCACTTCGTAAAATAGTGGGCCATAGAATTCTTGCTGTGAACAGGGGTGAAGCAGAAAAAGTATTGACCATCAAGGTCAATGCACCGGAAGAGAAGATACTTGCTTACCTTAAGAGTCAGGTTGTCAGTCGCAAGAATGCTTATACAGAACCTTTTCTTGTGGAATCCTTAACGGATGCCTACAATCGACTGATTGCGCCCAGTATTGAGAGAGAAATTCGCAATGAACTGACAGAGAAAGCTGAGGATGGAGCGATTTCCGTATTCGGTAAGAATCTTGCTCAGTTGTTAATGCAACCTCCCATTGCAGGTAGAGTGGTACTGGGATGGGACCCTGCTTTTCGTACCGGCTGTAAATTGGCTGTTGTGGATGCCACGGGTAAAGTCTTAGATACGAAAGTGATTTATCCTACAGCACCCCAGTGCCGTGTGGCTGAGGCCAAGGCGGATCTTAAGAAGATGATCAGTAAATACGGCGTGAGTCTAATTTCCGTTGGAAACGGTACAGCATCCAGAGAATCGGAAGCAGTCATCGTGGAACTGATTAAAGAAGTGAATACCAAGCTGGAATATGTCATTGTGAATGAAGCAGGTGCCTCTGTTTATTCAGCAAGTAAGCTGGCAACAGAAGAGTTCCCTAATTTCGATGTAGGGCAGCGTTCGGCAGCATCCATTGCCAGACGTATTCAGGATCCTCTTGCAGAACTTGTGAAGATTGATCCTAAGTCCATCGGTGTCGGGCAGTATCAGCATGACTGTAATCAGAAGAAATTATCGGAAGCGTTAAACGGTGTGGTGGAAGACTGCGTGAACAGAGTGGGTGTAGACCTGAATACCGCATCTGCGCCGTTGCTATCCTATATTTCCGGAATTAATAAAACCATTGCCAAGAATATTGTAGACTATAGAGAGGCAAACGGCCGATTTACCAATAGAAAGCAGCTCTTAAAGGTTGCCAAGCTTGGTCAGAAGGCATATGAGCAGTGTGCCGGATTCATGAGAATTACAGACGGTGATAATCCGCTGGATGCTACCAGTGTGCACCCGGAATCTTATGCGGCAGCCGGAGATCTTCTTCAGAAACTGCATGTAAGCTTTGAAGAGATGAAGGCTCTTAAGAGTGCAGATCAGGTTCTTAAAAATCAGAGTGTTAAGACGCTTGCGCAGGAGCTGGGAGTTGGCGAAATCACCCTTAAGGATATTGTGGCGGAGCTGATGAAGCCTGCCCGTGATCCTCGTGAGGATATGCCTAAGCCGATTCTGAAGTCTGATGTCATGGAAATGGAAGATTTAACACCGGGAATGGTTCTGAAAGGTACGGTTCGCAACGTCATCGACTTCGGTGCCTTTGTGGACATTGGTGTACATCAGGATGGACTGGTACATATCTCTCAGATGACAGATCGATATATCAAACATCCCCTGGAAGCGGTATCTGTAGGCGATATCGTTGATGTTAAGGTAATTAGTGTGGATATTAAGAAAAAACGTATTGCACTGACTATGAAGTTGTGATATCCTAACTCCAGAGAATTTCGGGGTAGGTGTAACTCCTAACCGGCGGTGATTGCTTATGCATAAGTCCGCGAACCACAATAAAGTGGCCGATTCGGTGCAAGTCCGAAACCGACAGTACAGTCTGGATGGAAGAAATCTCTTAGTGAACTCAAATGAGACTATTTTAACCCCGAGATCATCTCGGGGTTTTTTTATTACATTATTTTGCCTGAGGAGGTCTATTATGAATGAAAGTGTAACGTTTTTATTGGTGAGTGCGGCAGTAATTATCGGTATGATTGTGATTGCCAAGGTGATTGAGAAGTGTATCGGATTTAAGCATAGTGCAGAATCCAGAACCAGAAGAATGGTATTTATTGCTATTTTCTCTGCGATTTCAGCTGTATTAATGTTCTTGGATTTCTCTATTGCGTTTCTGGCACCGGGATTCTACAAGTTCGACTTCAGTGAGGTTCCTGTTCTGATTTGCGGATTTGCATACGGTCCCATGGCCGGTGTTGTTACCGAGTTTATTAAGGTAATGCTGAAGCTGTTAATGAAGGGTACTGTAACTCTTGGTGTTGGTGATCTGGCGAATTTCCTTGTTGGATGCATGCTGGTTCTTCCCGCTACCTGCATATATCATATTAAGAAGAGCCGTAACAGTGCATTGATCGGTATGGGTGTTGGTACTCTGATTATGGCTGTTTTCGGTGGTTTCTTCAATGCGGTATACCTTCTTCCCGCATATGCAGCACTGTTCCACAGTTCTGTTGATGATTTCGTTGCTGCAGGAACTGCAATTAATTCCCATGTTACCAGCGTAACTTCTCTTGTTATGATTTGCGTTGTTCCCTTTAACCTTTTTAAGGGCGTGGTAGTATCACTTCTTACAGCGCTTCTCTACAAGCGCCTTAGTCCTTTGATTCATAAGGCTAATGTAGAACAGCAGTAATCTAATATTGAATTTCCTTTTCTGATGATAGAAGTGCCTCGGATATTTCGGGGCACTTTTTGTTATGAGGAAGGGCATGATGCGAGAACATTTCCTAACGGAAAATAGAGATCCGACAGATGTGTCTCCATCTTGTTAATTTGACTTCATGTGTGATATAATAAACTACGTATGAAGTTCTGAAATCACCACTAGATGTGGAAGGATGACATTAGACTTCACACAATATCTATGTATCGGCGGTAGGCGAAATGAGAATAGAATTTGATGTTCAGATGACAACTTCCAAAATGTATGATTACCTTCTGTATCATACTTTTCATGGATTTCAGGGTATCCTTGGCGAGATGGTAGGTATTCTGCTGATTGTAGGATATTTCGTTACAGATCCCCATAGACTGGTATATCTTCTCTTTGGTATTCTGGTATTGTTTTACCTTCCGGTTACTCTGTTTATAAATGCCAGACGCCAGGTGAAGTTGCAGCCTGCTTATCAGAAACCGCTCCACTATGTACTGACAGATGAGGGTGTTGAGGTGCATGTAGAGGAACAGTCCGATTCTGTGCCCTGGGATCAACTGAAGAAGGCGACTTCCACCAGCAAGAGTATTATTCTCTATACCAGTAAGAATACAGCAACCCTGTTCCCTCGTGCGGACCTTGGCAAGCAGGAGATAGAAGCAATTAAGCTCATTAGCGCGCACATGGAACCCAGTAAGGTAAATATTAAGGTTTGATATGATGATAGAGACATTTAACAGTGAAGAGACTTTTCAGGCAGCAAAAGATTTGGCACTTGCTGCGAAGCCCGGAGATGTCTATACATTGATTGGAGACCTGGGGGTAGGCAAGACCGTATTTACCCAAGGGTTTGCTGCAGGACTTGGCATAGATGAGCCGGTAAACAGCCCTACATTTACTATCCTTCAGGTGTATGACAGTGGAAGGATGCCCTTTTATCATTTCGATGTATATCGCATCGGTGATGTGGAAGAGATGGATGAAATCGGTTACGAAGACTGCTTCTACGGCGAGGGAGTCAGCATGGTGGAATGGGCGGATCTGGTATATGAGATTATTCCGGACAATGCTCATAGAATTACCATCAGTAAGGATTTGAGCAGAGGAACGGATTATAGAAGAATTACCGTTGACGAATAGATTAGGATGAGCAGGAGGGAAGAACATGAGAATACTGGCAATTGATTCATCAGGACTGGTAGCCAGCGTGGCACTGCTTGATGATGACTGTGTTCTTGCTGACTATTCCATTAATTATAAGAAGACCCATTCACAGACCCTGGTCCCCATGCTTAGCGAGATTAAGGAAATGGTGAATCTGGATTTAGAGACAGTAGATGCCATTGCAGTGGCAGGAGGTCCCGGATCCTTTACCGGACTTCGTATCGGCTCTGCAACAGCCAAAGGCTTGGGTCTTGCAATGAACAAACCGATTATCTCTGTTGAGACAGTAGATGGCCTTGCTATGAATGCATGGGGATATGCAGGTATTATTTGTCCCATTATGGATGCAAGAAGAGACCAGGTATATACGGGAATCTATCGATTTGCGGAAGGTCAGCTTCAGGTAATCAGACCCCAGTGTGCCATTTCTATTACAGAGATTTGTGAACAGTTGAATACACTGGAAGGCCCGGTCCTTTTCTTAGGAGACGGTGTTCCGGTATACAAGGATAGAATTGGAGAGTTGCTGGCCATTCCTTACGAGTTTGCACCTGCTCATATGAGTAGGCAGCGCGCAGCTGCATTAGGTGTGCTTGCAGCACGTTATTATGCTGAAGGTAAGTATGAGAGCGCTTTGGAACATAAGCCGGATTACCTGAGGCTGTCTCAGGCAGAGCGAGAGCGTCTTGAGAAGGAAGGTCAGGTCTGATGGTTAAGGTCAGAACAATGACAGAGGCCGATGTGCCGGCCATTGCGGCAATCGAGAGGGCTACATTCTCCATGCCCTGGTCACTGGATGATTTCCGAATGATGATTGCGGAGAAGGATAAGACCTATCTGGTTGTAGACTTGGATGGGACTGTAATCGGTGGTGCAGGACTTCACAATATTGTAGG
>JAZLHG010000115.1:0-16059 GCA_045616705.1 Lachnospiraceae bacterium
CGTTATCGTTAACATCACAGTCTCTATCATAATACCTTTCGGTAAAATAAGAAAGATTTGTTTTGAATACTTAGCCTGAAAATGCTATGATATATCTTGCGTTGTGTACTATATAGGAAAGGACTATTATATGAAGAAACAGTTTTGGACATTGCGTTATGCACTGATTAATATTCTGTATTTTGCAGGATTCTGTACGATACATGCCTATGCGGCTGTATTCCTTCTTGATAAGGGTTTCACCAATACCCAGGTGGGAATTGTACTGGCAGCAGCAAATATCCTGTCAGCACTGCTTCAGCCGGCGGTTGCAGGAATAATTGACCGAGGTGGTCGAATCACAAACAGAATCGTGATTCTGTTCAGCGTACTATTTCTACTGTTAGGATGTATATTGCTTCTGATTGCTACGAATGGATTTATACTGGTATTTACGGTGTTTGGTCTCATGTACACAATTCAGTTTGTGTATCAGCCGATCATTATTGCCATGAATTTCGAATATGCACAGGCAGGATGTGATATTAATTTCGGTCTGGCAAGGGGACTGGGTTCTGCAGGTTTTGCTGTAACCTCTTTATTCTTAGGTTCGGCAATTGAGTCCTATGGTACCAATGTGATTCTGTATGTAACCATTGCGGTAATGATTGTGTCCTTGATTATTGTATATACATTCAAGAAACCGGCGGTAGATGGTCAGGCAAATGTTGATTCGGAAGAGTTCATTACCGATAATGACCAGAGTGGTCAGTCTCAGAATTTCTTTGTACGTTACAAGAAATACACGATTTTTCTTGTTGGAACAGCTTGCTTGTTCTTTGCGCACAATGCAATCAACGATTATATGATTCAGATTATCAGAAATGTTGGCGGTAACGAGTCTCAAATGGGATATGCTACTTTCCTTCAGGCAATTCTGGAGCTGCCTGTTATGGCGATGATTGGAATTCTGCTGAAGAAGTTTAAGGTGCAGCATCTGTTAATATTCTCAGCGGTATTCTTCTTTATCAAATCCCTGCTGATTCTGGTGGCCACCGGAATGGGTGGTGTCTACGTGAGCCAGGCTTGTCAGATGGGCGCTTATGCGCTTCTGATTCCTGCAGCTGCATATTATGCGGATAATGAGATGGAAGCTAGAGATAAGGTGAAGGGACAGGCCTATGTGAACAGTGCCATTACCATCGGCGGTGTGTTCAGTAATCTGGTATGTGGAAGGGTACTGGATCAGTTCGGGGTTGGTTCCATGTTAACGATTGGAATGGCAGTAGCCTTGGCAGGTGCAGTAATTGTTACCATTGCCATGTGGGGTAAGAAAAAGGTAGCATAAGATAATTAAGTTACGATGTAATTGACATGGCAGAACCATAGGGCTATGATGGGGACATGCCCTTTGAATGGAGAGTAGAATTATGGTACAGAGAACGGTTCTTGATTACTTGAAAGCGGCAGCAGAGAACTGCCCTGACAAATGCGCATATTTTGATGATTCCATGAGACTGAGTTATGGTGGATTTAATACCATGGCGAAGAGCATTGGCAGTCGTCTGATTCATGATCTTGGCGTACATAATCGTCCTGTTGCCATTTATATGGATAAATCTCCTTTGATGATTCAGGCATTTTTCGGTGTAATGTACTCCAGAAATTTCTATTCTCCCATTGATACCGGTATGCCGGAATATCGCCTGCAGCTGGTGATGGAGAACTTGAAGCCGGTTGGAATTATTACCGATGCATCCCATTATGATGTGGCAAGGACTTATTGCAGCCATGTATTCCTGATAGAAGAATTCTCTTCTGATGAAATTGATGAAGAATTGATTGCGAATCAGCTGGAGAGTGCACTGGATACCGATCCTTTGTATGTACTGTATACATCAGGTTCTACCGGTGTTCCTAAGGGCGTTGTGGTATCTCATGCTTCACTGATTGACTACGTGGATGAATTCTGTAAGGCTATTCCCATTGGAAGTGACGATGTGGTGGCCAATCAGGCTCCATTTTATTTCGATGCTTCGTTAATTGATATTTACTGCACTATGAAGGCCCAGGCAACGATGGGAATTGTTCCTACCGCCTCCTTTGCGGTTCCACTTCAGCTACTGCAGTATCTTGAGAATAATCATATCACTTTTATTAGATGGGTACCTTCAGCACTGAAGATGATTTCCACCTTTAAGGGATTTAAGACCCTGAAGCCCTCAAGCCTTAAGACCGTACTGTTTGGTGCAGAGGCTATGCCGGTTAAGGTGTATAATTACTGGTACGAGAATCTTCCGGAGGTTACGTTCATTCAGATTTACGGACCCACAGAGATTACAGGTGTATGTACCTATTATGTGTGTGACAGACTCTATGATGAGGATGAGACCATTCCCATTGGTAAGGCGTTCCACAACACTGCTGTTGTACTTCTTGATGAGGATAATAAACTGATTACCCGCAAGGATGTAGCCGGCGAGATTTGTGTGAAAGGAACCTGTCTTGCTCTTGGTTACTATAATTCAGAAGAGAAGACCAAGGAGGTCTTCGTACAGAATCCTTTAAATCCTTATTATCCCGAGCGTATTTACAGAACCGGTGATTTGGCAAGATACAATGAGAAGGGTGATCTGGTATTTATCAGTCGTAAGGATTTCCAGATCAAGCATATGGGACATCGAATCGAACTGGGCGAGATCGAAGCATGTGCGGCAGTACTTCCCGGTATTCGTTCCGCTTATTGTATTCACGATAAGGTGAAGGATAAGATTATTATGTATTATGAGTCTGATTCCTATGATGATGCAGCTCTGACTGAGGCACTTAGGAAACGTCTTGTAAGATATATGGTTCCGAACGAGGTTCGGAGAGTAGACCAGATGCCTATGCTTCGCAATGGTAAGGTCGATAGAATGAAACTGAAGGAGATGCAGTAATGGAAGAATTACGTGAGATTCTGAATCAGATTCACCCTGAGGTGGATTATGACGTGGAGACAGGCCTGATTGACAAGAGAATTTTTGATTCCTTTGATGTCATTACTCTTGTTGGTGAATTGATGGATAATTTCGATGTGGAGATTTCCGCAGACTTAATGGTTCCTGAGAACTTCAATTCCATGCAGGCAATTTGGTCATTACTTAGCGAGTTAATGGATGAATAATTTGGGACGGGAGAAGTGATATGTCCTTTATATCCATGGAATTCGGGCTGTTCTGCCTGATTACCTTTGTTATTTATTACTTAATCAAAGGACGATTCCAGTGGGTGGTTCTGCTGATTGCCAGCATGGTGTTCTATTTGATGTGCGGTCCTAAGTATATTTTCTATATACTGACGGTGGCCACTACCGTGTATGGTGCAGCGTTCTTTATTGATCGAATTAATAATCAGCGGGATTTATACCTGAAGGAACACAAAGCTGAACTAAGCAAGGAAGACAAAAAATCATACAAAGCCGAAATGAAGCGTAAGCAGAAGCGGCTTTTGTTTTTGTGTCTTCTGATAGGTGTTGGAATACTGTTCGTGCTGAAGTATCTGGATGCGTCCATTGCATATTTCAATTACTACAGACTGATGCTTACCGGCAGTACGAATTTTGTGCTCCAGCCGGGACTTGTGCTTCCCATTGGTATTTCTTTTTACACGTTCCAGAGTCTTGGATATGTGATTGACGTATACCATGGTAAAGTAAAGCCCGAGAAGAACTATTTGAAGTTTCTGCTGTTTGTCAGCTTCTTCCCACAGATTCTGCAGGGTCCCATTTCCAGGTTTGCGGATTTGCATGAGAATTTGATTGCACCGAAGAAACTTGACTGGCAGAGAGTGAAATACGGTATGTTTAAGATTCTCTGGGGTCTGTTTAAGAAACTGGTGATTTCTGACCGATTAAGCCGTTATGTGGCAACTACGGCAGGATTTCGCAGTGATTATAAGGGTATTTATTTACTGCTCTGTATTTTCTTCTATGCGTTCCAGATCTATGGAGATTTCTCCGGTGGTATTGATGTAACCATCGGTGTTGCGGAATTATTTGGAATCCGTCTTACCGAGAACTTCGAGAGACCCTTCTTCTCCAAGAGTATTTCAGAGTACTGGAGAAGATGGCATATTACACTGGGAACCTGGTTCCGAGATTACATTTTCTATCCCTTGTCGGTGAATAAGAAGATTCTGAACCTGGGTAAATGGTGCAGAACTCATTTGGGTGAAGGAATTGGCAAGCGTGTGCCGATTTACCTTCCCATGATTGCAGTGTGGATGCTGACCGGTATGTGGCATGGCTCTGAAGGGAAGTTTGTTACCTGGGGACTGTTAAACTGTGGATTTATTATTCTGGGAACAGAACTGGAACCGGTATCTGCATGGATTATGGAGAAACTGTCTCTCAATAATGAGATGATTCCTGTGAAGTTGTACAGGATCTTTAAGACCTTCTGGTTAATGTCTTTCCTTCGTGTCTTTGACTTTGTGAAGACTTCAAGAGATGGATTTGAATTGATGCGAGATGCCTTTGTGAACTGGTCCAGCTTCAGAATCAGTGAAGTATATACTACATTAAATCTTCCGAAGGAAGAACTGATTGTGGCCCTTCTTGGAATCCTGGTACTGGGTATTGTATCGACCATTCAGAGAAGACGTAAGGTTAGGGAGATGTTCTTAACCAAGAATCCTTGGATTCAGTTTGCCAGTATGGCTTTGCTTGCCCTTGTGGTATTGATATTTGGTAGTTATGGTCTGGGCTTTGATGCGCAGAACTTCATTTATATTAATTTCTAGTATAGATCGTGATATTGAAAACGGGTTTATTATGAAACTGAAACGTAAGAACATCGTTATGGGATGTCTGATGTGTGTGTTGGCAGTGTTTCTGTTTGTCAGTGTTAATCTGCTATTTATGCCCAAGTATATTGAGCATGATCAGGACGGCTCCATTACATCGGAATTCTACCGTGAACAATTAAATAATGATGTGATTTTTGTGGGTTCTTCTACGGTATTCTCAGGTGTCAATCCGATTGTATTGTGGGAACAGTACGGTATGACCGCATATGACAGGTCCAATTCTTCACAGACTTCCTGGATTTCTTATTTTGTCCTTAAGGACGCGCTTGAGAGAAGTGAACCTGAGATGGTGGTTCTGGATTTGGGATTCTTCCGATATGGTGATGATTATGTGGAGGAAGCCAACAACCGTAAGACCTTTGATGGCATGCGTCCTTCCAAGACCAAATTCCAGGGAATCAGAGCAGCAAGAGATGCGGAAGAGACCTATTTGGATTATGCGGTTCCGATTTTTAGATTCCATACCAGATGGAAGGATCTTAAGGCAGAAGATTTCAAGTACATGTATTATAAGCCTTCGGTTACTCATAACGGTTATATTTATCTTGACGGTATAGTGCCTCCGGATAGAGAGCCCAATACAGAGGGACTGTTTGAAGTACGAATGTCTAACCGAAACGCGATGTTCCTTGAGAATATCATTGAACTGTGTATGGATCATAGTGTACCCTTACTACTTATGAAGACGCCTTCTTATGATCCTAAGTGGGGAGAAGAATTTGAGAAGGATATCCATGATATCGCCGACGGCTATGGTGTGCCCTATGTGGATTTTGATACCTACGCAGAGGAAATGGGACTTGACTACACCGTGGATACCGGTGATGGCGGCGGACATCTGAATGTAACCGGTGCAGAGAAGTTTACGACTTTCCTTGGGGGATATCTTAAGGAGAATTACACAATAACAGACCATAGAAATGACCTTGCTTATACTGTAGTATGGCAGGAGAAATGTGAGAGATTTCATAATGGACACTAAAAGAGAAATTTCATTAAACAGAGCAAAAGAACTTCATGATGAGATTAAGGATTATCTGGAGTTTAAAAACGAATACCTGATGGATATGAGTATGCGCAGGGATATTATGAGTCTGCAGCATAAGAAGGATCTGATGGACTATTTCGGTGCGACGGAAGAGGATTGGAATGATTGGCATTGGCAGCTTAAGAATCGTATCAGTTCTGTGGATACCCTTCGTCATTTCATTCATTTGACAGATGAGCAGGTAGATATGCTTCAGCAGGTGTCCCAGAAATACCGTTGGGCAACTACTCCTTATTATTTGTCTCTTATGGATTATGAGAATCTGAATTATCCCATTGATAAAATGGCAATTCCTTCCGGTAATGAATTAAATGATGCAGGGGAAATGGACCCTATGGCAGAGGAGTACACCAATCCCGCATCCTGCATTACCAGACGTTATCCCAATCGTCTGATTATTAATGTAACCAGTTCCTGTGCCATGTTCTGCAGACACTGCCAGCGTCGCCGCAGAATTGGTGAGACCGATAAAATCGAGCCCAATAACAGAATTCAGGAAGCCATTGATTACATCAAGGCAACGCCTGAGATTAGAGACGTACTGATTACAGGTGGAGATCCCATGATGCTTCCGGATGAGGTGTTGGAATCCATTATTTCCAGAGTAAGGGCCATTGAGCATGTGGAGATTATTCGAATCGGTACTCGCGTGCCTGTTACCATGCCCCAGAGAATTACACCTGAACTGACAGCAATGCTTAAGAAGTATCATCCGCTGTTTATCAATACCCAGTTTAATCACCCGGGAGAGATGACCAAGGAAGCGGCTAAAGCTTGCACCATGCTTGCAGATGCAGGTATTCCGCTGGGCAACCAGATGGTATTCTTAAACGGAATCAATAATGATAAATATATTGTGCAACTGTTGAATGAACAGCTTCTGAAGGCAAGAGTAAGACCTTATTATATTTTCCATCCCAAGCAGGTAAAGGGAACCGCTCATTTTGAGATTAAGGTAGATGAGGGCTTGGCAATTATGAAGTATTTAAGAGGCCATACATCAGGACTTGCCATTCCCCAGTATATTCTGAATGCCCCCGGCGGACTTGGTAAGATTCCTCTGCTTCCCCAGTATGTGGAGGAAATGGATGATACGCATGTTGTACTCAGAACCTGGGAAGGTAAGGAAATCGACTATATTTACGAGTAAATATGAAATGTAATAAAGCTCCGGCAGTGCCGGAGCTTTATTTGTAGTATTTGTTGCTTATTTATCGATATAGAGAATTCCAAGAGTACCGGGACCGCAGTGGGAAGCGATAACGCCACCTACGGAAGCAAGAATGATCTCATCAAACTTGCCGGTCTTCTCAATAAGATCCTTAAGCATTAGAACAGTTTCTTCCTTAATTGCGGAGTAGGTAATGAATACGCGGGAAGAGTCAATATTTACAAGCTTCTCCTCAAGATCCTTTTCATATAACTGAAGGACATGATCAATGGGACCACGATATTTCTTGCCTACATCCATGACACCGTCAACTACCAGAATCTCAGGATGAATCTTCAGAACTCCGCCTGCAAGGGCAGTAATCGCGGTACATCTGCCACCTCTGTAGAGATAGGTTAGTGTGTCTACTACGAAACTGGTCCGAACTTTAGGAATCAGACTATGAATTGTGGATACAATTTCATCATGGGGGATGCGGTTCATTGCCATTTCTGCAGCCTTCACGACAAGTAAGGAGATTCCGGTAGAAAGGTTAGCAGAATCAATTACAGTAACGCGGTCTGAGGCGTTTAATTCTTCGGCAGCAATACGCATGACATTCACGGTAGCGGAAATCGCAGATGAGATACCAAAGGCGATGATGGAATCGTATTTGGCAAGTTCTGCGGTGAAGACTTCCTTGGCATCTTCAATAGATACGGCAGAGGTCTTGGGAGTCGTCTTATTGGCGTCGGCCCACTCATAAATCTTATCAGGTGTAATATCTACGCCATCGCGATATTCCTTATCATGCAATACGATATGAAGAGGTATGATCGTAATATTATATTTCTCTATCAGTTCCTTAGGCATATCGCAGGTGCTATCGGAAATAATCTTAACCATATTGGCCTCCTTAATGAGACATTTTAAAATATCTTCTGTATCGAAATATTATATCACCTTTAATCGAAAATAGGTCGACATTTTTTGCTTTTTTTATTATGATTATCTAAGACTAACGAATGGAGAAAATTATGCAGATTGTAGTAATTGACGGACAAGGCGGAAGACTTGGTCAGCTTCTTGTGGAAGCAATACTGAAGGAGCAGATTCCTTGCGAACTATTGGCTGTCGGAACCAACAGTACAGCCACCAAAGCAATGATGAAGGCGGGTGCAGGACAGGGAGCAACCGGTGAGAATCCGGTGGTAGTGGCAGCAAGAAGTGCGGACATTATTATCGGCCCAATCGGAATTGTGGTTGCGGATTCTCTGTATGGAGAGATTACTCCGACCATGGCAACGGCCATCGGACAGAGTCAGGCATTGAAGCTGTTACTTCCGGTGAGTCATTGTAATAATCAGGTCATTGGTGTTACAGAGATGACCATGAACGATATGGTCAAAGCGACTGTGGAACGTTTGAAGAAATTATAATTAGGAGGATAGAAGCATGTCATCCCGTAGAACTTTTAGAATGGTGCTTTCTGCAATGTTTCTTGCACTGGCACTGGTGTTGCCCTTTTTAATCGGTCAGATTCCGGAAATTGGTAAGGCATTATGCCCTATGCATATTCCGGTGTTTTTATGTGCATTCTTTTGTGGCCCTTGGTATGCTGCGGTCATCGGATTTATTGCACCGCTTCTCAGAGGTGTCATGTTTGGAATGCCTGCATTGATGCCTATGGGTATTGGAATGGCTTTTGAACTGGCAGCTTACGGCATTGTAACCGGTGTGCTGTATCAGATGCTTCCCAAGAAGAAACCCTATATCTATTGTTCGCTGCTTGGGGCAATGGTTGTGGGTAGAATCGTATGGGGCGTTGTCAGGGCTATTATTGCCGGCGTGACCCAGACAGAATTTGGTATGGAAGCCTTTGTTGCAGGTGCACTTACCACTGCAATTCCCGGTATTATTCTGCATATTATCCTGATTCCCATTATTGTAATGGCCCTGCAGAGATATACGGCAGACTAAATATCAGCGATAGATGAGATATCGATATCAATTTAGATAGAATGAGGAGATTAAGATGAGAAGAAGGATTTTTATGTCATTGTTCGGCGTGATTATCTGCGCAATCAGCGTAGGTATTTTCAAAATTGCCGCCCTGGGTGTGGATCCCTTTCAGTCCCTTATGGCAGGACTGGATGAAGTAATCCCCATTTCCTTTGGAACGCTTTACGTGATTGTGAATGCAATTCTTTTGTTGTTCAGCATTATTGTGGATCGTCACAACATTGGTATTGCCACATTTATCAATCTGTTCCTGCTAGGATATATTACGGATTTCACCTATCAGCAGCTGCAGAAGGTGTTTGTGAATCCGGCCATGTGGGTAAGACTTGCGTGCTTGATTGTTGCGGTGGTCATTATCTGCTTTGGTTCAGCATTTTATATGACAGCAGATTTGGGCGTATCTACTTATGATGCCATTGCCATTGTGATGTCCGGTAAGTGGCACCTTGGCAAATTCAAATACATCCGTATCTGTACGGATCTGGTGTGCGTTGTTCTGGGTGCGGTTCTGTTCATGGCAGGTGGTCACAGCTTCACAGATGTGTATACCATCGTTGGTATCGGAACCATTATTACAGCCTTCTTCATGGGACCGTTGATTGAGCTGTTTAATGATAAGATTGCTCGTCCCTTCCGTGCAAAGGGTGAATAAATATGATTTTTCTTGGTAAGATCAACGGTGCAACTTTGGTTGTGGCCGTTATTTTACTGGCATTTATTGCCAGTGCGATTGCTATTCTGATTCGAAATAAGAGAAACGGGAAGAGTTCCTGTGGAGGGGATTGCTCCCGTTGTATGAGTGCGATGCATTGCAATAATCGAGGTGAGAAGCAATGAGATTACGACAGTTTATTCCGGAACTTGACGGGGCATTACTCTGTGATTGGGCTAATCGAGATGAACGGATACATGCTCTTTGGAGTGCATACCGTTTTCCCTATCCCCTTACGGAAAATAGCCTGCTTCAGGTTCTTGAACAATTTCATACAGAATTTGCCCAGGAGGCATTTATTGCTCTAAATGATCAGGAGGAGCCTGTAGGTTTTGCATGTTATAACGTGCTTAATCCGGAGACTGGATTTCTGAAATTTATTATGCTGTCTCCTGACTATCGCGGGCAGGGATACGGAAGTCGGATGTTGAAGCTGGTGCTTCGATATGCGGAAGAAATATCCGGCGTTCAAACGGTGGGAATTAATGTCTTTCACGTGAATGAGCCTGCCATTCGATGCTATGAGCGACTGGGATTTGTGAAGACTACGGAGACAGAGAATGCCCTGACCTATCACGAGGAGAGTTGGAATCGAATCGGAATGAGCTATACCTGCAGAAAGCGTTCCGGTGGGAAACTGCTGCAGGAACTTAAGAATTACCAACCATACAATGAACAGGAAGAGAAGGACCTTGCATTCATTGCCAAGTTCCTTACGGAAAATAGTGATGCTTTTCTGCGTTCCAATGTGACCGCTCACATGACGGCATCGGCCTGGGTAATCAATCAGGACGCTTCCAAAGTACTGATGGTCTATCATAATATTTATCACTCCTGGTCCTGGCTGGGAGGACATGCCGACGGGGAAGAGGATTTACTGTCGGTGGCCATAAGGGAAGTACAGGAGGAGGCCGGAATTCAGAATGTGACACCGGTATCCACTGATATTTATTCTGTTGAGGTGCTTACGGTTGATGGGCACGAGAAAAAGGGTGCGTATGTATCCAGTCATTTGCACTTAAATGTAACTTATCTCCTGCAGGCGGATTCCGAAGAGACTGTGCACATGAAGGAAGATGAGAACAGCGGTGTGGGTTGGTTCACACCGGAAGAAGCCCTGCAGAAGTCTACAGAACCCTGGTTTGTAGAACGGATTTACAAGAAACTCATTGAGAAGAGGAAGTCACATGTTTAAAGTCATTGGTGAATTTTTCTTTTTTATATTTGCGCTGATTGCCAGTCTGCTTGACATGGCATCTCCTGCCAAAGACTATAGCGCTCATTCATTGGAAGACCGGATTGCATATATTAATGAGAATCAGGATAAGCTGAACGAAATTGTGGATTATGCATTCACGTATACCGATGGATCGTCCATAGACAGTTTTTTTACATATGACTATGAGAAGCAGACCGGTGAGTCAATCTTTTTGCTGAAGCGACCTCTTAAAGAGCGAATTACGGTTCGCCATAACGAGAACGATGACTATGTGACCTTTGATTTTCGTACCGGAACCAAGGGACATTCGGACAGTGGTATGTATTATTCAGTAAATGGAGTCTATATGGTGCCGGCCAGTGGAACGTTAGCGGAGTATGACGCTGAAGAAGATAAATACCTGGTACATCAGGCTTCTGCAACGGTAGAGGTTATTCGGGTCAATGAACACTGGTTTCTCTACCACAAAGATTTCCGCAAAGATATGAAGGATTAAAATGAGCGAAAGAGTGGATTTAGAGAACATACCTTGGGTGTCGCAATCGACAGATCGAATCAGACAGGATATAGAACATCTTCTGGAGGCTAAGAAGTCTACGCAGGAGCCGGTCATTGTTGCAATTGACGGACGATGCGGTTCCGGTAAAACAACTTTGGGAGAGAAACTGGCGGAAATCTATCAGTGCGCGCTGTTTCATATGGATGATTTCTATCTGCGAGCAGAGCAGAGAACACCGGAGCGATTAAATGCGCCGGGGGGGAATGTGGATTATGAACGATTTGAAGAGGAGATTCTGATTCCCATTCGAACCGGACAGCCTGTAATCCTGCGAAGAATCATTCATGGTCTGTTTCAGCCGGGGGAACCGGAGGAGATTCAGACAACCCCACTGATTATTGTGGAAGGCGCTTACAGCAATCATCCTAATTTGCGCAAATACTATGATTATAAGATATTTATGACCATTGACCGAGAGAGTCAGTCGCAGAGAATTCTAAAACGGAACGGAGAAGAGAAGCATAAAATGTTTCTTGCCAGATGGATTCCCATGGAGGAGAACTATATTAAGACTCTGCGCATCAGTGAAGAGTTTGATCTGATTTTGGAAGGTAAATAGAGGAGGAGCCATAATGGCGAAAGAAACAGTGCAAATCAATACCAAGGCAAGAGCTCTCTTATGGGTTCTTGCAATTTATGTCTTGGCCTTCATAGTAGGATACGTATGCTGTATCCCTATAAATCAATTCATGCTGAAAGTGTTTGTATTTGACACGGTTGCAACGATAGTGACGTTTATTTTCTCTGTTATTCTTAAGAATTCCAGTGTATATGATGCATACTGGTCCTTTACTCCCATGTTAATGTCAGTGTGGATCTTTTTGGCAGGGAAGGCTTTTGCTCCCATGCAGATTCTATTCCTTGTGATTTTTAATATCTGGTCTGTCAGACTGACCCTAAACTGGGTGGAGGTCTTTACGGACTTCTCTTATGAGGACTGGAGGTATATTAAGTTTCGAAACGAAACTCCGAAGATTTTTTGGCCGATTGTGAATTTCTTCGGTATTCATTACATGCCGACGTTGGTGGTTTTTGCAGGTATGTTACCACTGTTTGCACTGACGAAGATGGAAATGGGAGTCTACTGTATTCCGGGAATGATTGTGATGCTTATGGGCATTTCCTTTGAGTTTTTTGCAGACAGACAGATGCATGCATTTCTTCAAATTTCTCGTAGCAAAAAGGGAGAAAAGACACAGCAAAAAGATGGTTTTAGAAGTGATGTCTGCAGGGTTGGATTATGGAATTATTCCAGACATCCTAACTACCTTGGTGAGATTACATTTTGGGTGGGAGTCTTTCTAACAATGATTCCGTATGCCCCTAATTTATGGTATTATGGTATTGGAGCAGTTAGCATCGGATTACTGTTTAATGCAGTGTCCATTCCGCTCATGGAGAAGAGACAGCTTAGCAGAAGGCCGGCTTATGAAGAATACCGTAAGGTGACTGCAAGATTGCTTCTGGGATTTAGAGAAGGTGAATATGCCAATCAATCGGCAGGCTCCATTGGTGCCAATATGTTACTTGCGGCAGGAGCATTGTTTGTAAACGGACTTGGCGTGTTTATGACCTTTCATGCTGGACTCGGTGCCGGACCCTGGGATGTATTGAATCTTGGTCTGTCGAAGACCTTAGGGATTCTGTACGGTACTGCGTCCATTTCCGTATCACTGCTGATTCTGCTTATTGATATTATTCTTAAGGAGCCGATCGGAATTGCCATGTTCATTGATGCATTTGTGGTGGGCAAGGCAGTGGATTTCTTCGAGTATACCGGTGTGATTCCGGTTCCGGAGACCATGGTAGGCAAGGTTGTTATGATTGTTATAGGCCTTGTAATTATGGGATATACCCAGTATCTCTATATGATGGCAGCGCTTGGATGCGGGCCAAGAGATACACTTCTTGTCGGACTTAAGAAGCGAACAAAGCATATTCCCATTGGTGTTGTCAGTATCTTGATTCTTAGTACCGCAACACTAATCGGATATCTGTTGGGAGGCCCTGTTGGAATCGGCACACTTCTTTGTGCTTTTTGTAGTGGCCCGGTTATGCAGTTTGCATTTACTACCGTCAAGTTTGATGCTACCGGAATCAGGCATCAGAGACTATCGGAATCGAAGAATATTTTGTTAAAACGTATATAGTATTTTACCGTTCTCAGTGGAGGATTATCGGATTTGAAGAAACACAGCGTTAGAACCAGAATTATCGTGCTTATTCTGACAATAGCGCTATGCCTATGTCTTTTTGCCTGTGGCTCCATGCGAAATAGCATTAACATTACTTCACAGGAATTATATCCGGAGAGTACTGATGCGAAGCCATTAACTATCGGTTACACCTTTTGGGATATGGATTTCGATGGATTTATGAATGATCAGGCCAACCAGATTAAGATGGTTGCCGAGGCTCTGAATATTAATCTGATTTTTAACCCCAATACAACGGATTTCTCTGCGGAGAGTATGGTTGATGCTGCCAGATATTTCGTAGAGCAGGATGTTGATGGTATGGTTGTCATTAATTTCTCAGATGATACGCTTATCGAAATCAGCGATATGTGTAGGGAGAATCAGATTCCATTTATGCAGGCTACAAGAACCATTGTGGATCCTGTGGTTGCATCTACGGTTGAGAGCAATCCGTACTACATCGGCCGTATGCATGAGAACGAATATGCGGCGGCCTATGAGGTGGGGCGTAAACTGGTCGAGAACGGTGCTACCCAAATCGTGATGTTTAGTTCCGAACACGGAGATGTGGCATACGAAGCCAGAGCGGAGGGCTTCAGAGATGCCTGCGAAGAGCCCAACGTTGAAATTATTGAAGAAATATGGGATTTGTTTGAGGATGAAGAAGCACAGGCTCAGATGGAGAAGACTCTTAGGGAACATCCGGAGACTGATGGTATCTTCTCTGTAAGAGGCGGCTTCTATCCCTATATTCAGAATGCTCAGGATAATCTTGGATTGAAGCAATATATTCCCGTTGTGGGAGTGGATCTTGACTTGCAGGTTGGAGAACGACTGGAGAATGGATTGATTCTTGCAGCAGCAGGTGGTCACCATGCTGATGCGACCCTATCATTGATCACTTTGGTCAATGCAATCAGAGGCGCATATGATCGTTCTGCATATCCCATTGACATTACGTACAGTATGATGGTAATGGATAGCGTGGAGACTTATGAGGAGTATAAATACTGGTGTCTTGGCTATGAGGAAGATTTCAGAAACCGTCAGATTCTAAATGCCAATGATGCCAGAGGTCTTTGTGTTGATTTTAATCCTAATACGACGTTGACAGATATGACCGCGTTTGCGGAGAATATGTCTATTGCCGGTGTAATCGAACGGCATAGAATCTTTGTTCACTAAATCATTTATGGAGTAATTACAGGCAGAATATGAGAGTTGCGAATAAGAATGGCAACCAAATAACTTATATCGTTTTTGTGCTGTTTGTGCTGCTCACATTTAGCATATTTATTTTCTATGGCCTTCACAGTTCGGCCGACTATTCCCTGGACGATCATAGTATCTATAACTGGAGTGAAGACTGGGAGGTCACCTATAGCAATCACCCTGCGGAGATGATGAGCTTTCCTGCTAATCTACCGGTACAGAGAGATGGCGTAGTGATTATCAAGAAGAAGCTTCCCGATCGAATTAAGAAGTACAACTGCATTGTATATGAGAGTAATCGTCAGGATGTGCTGGCTCATGTTGGTGGAGTATTAAGAACTTCCTATTCGGATAAGGAGACAAGAATTGCGGGCAAGAGTTCGCCTTCAGCACTTGTACTGGTGCCGCTTTATAGTACCGATGCCAATTCGGATGTTAGCTTTATTATCTCATCCAGTACGAAATACAGTGGTAATATCAGTCATGTTTACCTGGGCAACGAGGCAACCGTAATTCTCAAATTGATTAAAGATAATATATTCTGGTTAGGTCTTACGGTAATTCTTGGTTTGCTTGGCGTGGTTTGTCTGGTCAGTTATGTGACTATGGGACGGAACTTCGAAGAAGGCGGTGGCTTGATATATCTGTTCTTCTTATCCATTTTATCTGCGATTTGGATTTTTTCCCAGCTGCAGTTAAGACAAGTGTTCGTTCGCGATATTGCACTTGTGGAGGATTTCGGCTATTGCTGCTACATGCTAAGTGCTCTGCCTATTATTCTCCTGGTGAATAATATAACCGGTAAGAACTATACAACATTTTATGAAACATGCAAATTAGCGGCGATTGTGAATTTTGTAGTAGAGATCATTCTCCAATCAATTGGTGTCAGTGATTTCTTCAACATGCAATTTGTTACCAGAATCATGCTGTTGGCAATCATGGCTGTATCATTGGTGTTTTGTATCAGAGAGATGCGACGGACGAGGGCCAAAGTACTTCATTACATGATGATTTGTTTTGTGGCGCTTATTGCAGCCACACTGATTGAAGAAACTGTTATTTTCCGTAATTACAGTATTTCTCGTAGTTATGCCGTAGGAATGCTGTTT
>JAZLHG010000116.1:0-4944 GCA_045616705.1 Lachnospiraceae bacterium
GGTTACACTGTATCTGATGATGGACTTACCTACACTGTTACTCTGAAGGATGGCCTTAAGTGGTCTGATGGTTCTGCTCTTACAGCAGCTGACTTCGAATATTCTTGGAAGCGTGCAGTTGCTCCCGAGACAGCAGCTGACTATGAGTACATGTTCTCCGGCTTTGATGGATATGGTTCAGACCTTAACGTAAAGGCTGTTGATGACAAGACTCTTGAGTTCGTACTTGCAGCTCCTTGCGCATACATGGAAGACCTGATGGCATTCCCTACATTCTATCCTGTATGCAAGGCTTATGTAGAAGCTAATTCCACTCCTGATGCACCCGGTGCTTGGTGTACAGAGGCTGGTTTCGTATCTAACGGTGCTTACGTATGTACAGGTTGGAATCATGATGTATCCATGACATACGAGAAGAACCCTAACTGGTACGATGCTGAGAACGTAACAGTTGATAAGATCGAGTACATGCTTTCTGCTGATGATACAGCAATTTATGCTGCATACAACGCAGGTGACCTTGACTTCGCTGATACCGTTCCTACTGATGAAATCGAGACACTTCTTGCTGAGAAGAATCCTGAGTTCTACATCGTAGATGAACTTGGTACATACTATGTTGCATTTAACTGTAAGTCTGCTCTGTTTGATGGCAAGACTGCAGCACAGGCTGCTTGCATGCGTCAGGCATTCTCACTGTTAATCGACCGTGATTACATCTGTGAGAACATTGGTCAGACCGGTCAGGTCGCAGCGAATGCTTATATTCCTCTTGGTATGGCAGACGGTAACGGCGGCGTATTCAAGAAGGATGCTTTATCTGAAGGCTATTATGATCCTTATGCAATCAACAACGATCAGGAAGGCACAGAGCAGAAGGCTCGTGAGCTTCTTGAGGCAGCTGGTTACGTATTTGGCGATGACGGTAAGCTCTCTGCTGAGACCCCGATCATTATCGAGTACCTTACCAACGAGTCTTCAGGACACATCGCTGTTGCTGAGTCCATGCAGCAGGATTTCGCAGCTCTTGGTATTGAGATGAGCATTCAGGTTCAGGACTGGAACGTATTCCTTGAAGAGCGTAAGAACGGTAACTTCGATATCGCTCGTGAGGGATGGATTGCAGACTTTAATGATCCTATCAACATGCTTGAGATGTGGATTACCAACTCCGGTAACAACGACTGCCAGTTTGGTAGATAAGATACAGATTCGTTCTGATATTGATGTTAAATGTTCGGACGGCCATAGAGTGTGGCCGTCCGTTCTTTCATAGAAAGGTTTACATAAATGATTAGTCTGCTATTACCACCTGATTATGAGCATAAGACAGATGAGTTTCGTACTTTGTCAGAGATTACCATGCATGATTTAGGATTAACTTCTGTAGTGAAATCCTTATCATCAAAAGAGAGTGAACAGAAGATGATTCTTCAAGTTATGTCAACCACAACGGAGGATGCAAGGGTGACAAAATACCGTTGTGAGGTTTTTCACGACATTTATTGCCATGAAGAATTGTGTACGCAACTTATGGACATACTTGGTAAAATCGATTTCTTAAGGGATTATGGCAGTTTTAAGAGAGAGTACGAGGATACGGCTGCAGTTTGGGATTTGATGCATCGTCTGGAAGAACTGAATGATTACATTCAGTATGTAGAAGCATTATTTTCCTGTCTTGACAGGAGTGAGACCACTTCTGAAGGCCTTCGAAATCTGAAACAATACGTGCAGAAGCTGTATCATGATCGTGGATTTGAAGAGCTTAGGCAGGATATTGCCGGATTGAAGGCTTCTACCTCGAATTTAAAGAGTGTAACATTAGGCGTAAATCTTAATGAACGATTCGAAGCAGAAAGTATCGGATTGGTGTCTGTGAACAGCAAGAGATTTACTAAATCGGGAATTGTAGGCAATTTCTTAGATAAGATCTCCTCAAAAGATGATATACGGGATGATACGGAATGGCATGAGACTATGAAGTACCAGCTCTTCTCCGAAGATGAGCAGGATATGATGCATACTCTGGAGAAATCAGCCAAAGTATCCGCACTCTTATCCCATCCTCTGTTGGGAATGGGACTTGCTAAGGTTCCGGATGGTGATCCTGTCAAGGATGTTACCGGTTATATGGACCGCGTAACCAATCATATGCTGGCACTGACAACACGTAAGCTTCGCCAGACGCTGAATCAGTATGTAGCGGTAACGATTACGGATATTACCAATATTATTCCGGAACTGATTTTCTATGTCAGATGGGCAGAATACGTGAAGAAGATGACAGCAAAAGGGTTACATTTCTCTATGCCCATTGTAACGGAGCAGAAGGGTGTTCGTTACATGCATGCTACCGGTGTGTTCAATCTGAAACTGACAGACTGTGAGAGTCCGGTTCTGAATGATTTGGACTTTTCAGACGAGAATTGTGTTTATATTCTTACAGGGGCGAATCGTGGAGGTAAAACAACCATTACCCAGGCCATCGGCCAGTTGTTTGTGCTTGCACAGGCAGGAATTTATGTACCTGCTACGGAATTCGAATTTGCACCAATAGATTGCATTTGCACCCATTTCCCTGCGGATGAAGACAAAACAATGGACTTGGGAAGACTGGGAGAGGAGTGCAGTAGATTCCGTGAATTGTTCTTCGGTGCAACAGGGAGGAGTCTGCTTCTGTTAAACGAAACCTTCTCCACTACGTCGTTTGAAGAAGGCTATTATATAGCCAAAGATTCCGTAAAGGCATTGTTAAATAAGGGCATTCGTTGCATTTACAATACCCATATGCATAAGCTGGCACAGGATCTTGATGAGATTAATGCAGATGTTTCTAACTGCAAGGGCTGTTCTCTTGTGGTGGAGGCTAAGGATGGTGAGCGTTCTTTTAAGGTGAAGATTGCACCCCCTGAGGGAAAGTCATACGCAATGGATATTGCGGAGAAGTATGGGGTGACCTATCAGGCATTAATGGAACCAAAGCACTAGATTTTTGGGTTTTTTGGCGTTTTTTGCTATAATGATATATAGATATAAACGAAATCTGCCGATATGAGTTATGAGGTATACTCCTCGGAGGAGATTAGAATGAATAGACTACGGAAGAAAATATCTATATTGGTGCTACTTTTGCTGACAACTTGCTGTATCACGCTGCCTGTTATGGCCGAGGAAGAGGATGCATATCTGGAATCTGACGGAGTGATTCTGGCAACGGATCAGTGTGGTACAAGTGCTGTGTTCGAACTGTTAGAGTATTCTGATGGTAGTCATGCGCTTCGCATTTTCGGTAGTGGTGAAGTTACGGCAGTAGATTGGAGATCGCTATTTAAGGAACAGAGCGTGACCAAAGCCTCTCTGATTCTGGAAGAAGGTATTACTTCTATCGGCACTTCGGTGTTTGATAACTGTAATTTCCTTACCGGTTCATTAGTGCTTCCGGAGAGTTTAGAATTGATTGGATATCGTGCATTTTATGGTTGTGATGGGTTCAGTGGATATTTAGAGATTCCTGACGGCGTAACAGCCATCGAAAGCTATGCTTTTCAGGGTTGTAAGAACTTCTATGGCGATATGTCATTTTCCAAGAACTTAACCAGTATTGGCAATTATGCCTTTACAGGCTGTCAGTTTCCGACCTATTACCTTCCGGCACAAATTACGGATTTAGGAGGAACGCAGCCGTTTCCTAAGATGGTTAACGGGAAGAGTGTAACCATTCTTGCCCTGAAGGATTCCTATGCTTATCAGTGGGCAATAGACCATGGTTATATTGTTCAGAAGGCAGAAGCGAAATATACGGTCACATATGCACCGGAAGGTGGTTCCGTTGAGACTGCATATAAAGTGGTGTCAGAGAACCGACCATTTGGTGAATTGGAAGTTCCTGTGAGAGAAGGATATACCTTTACCGGCTGGTATGATGCAGCAGTAGGTGGAACCTTAGTGACCAAGAATACAATTTGTACCGGTGATATTACAATCTATGCTTATTGGGAAGCAAATGGATATGAGATCAGCTTCGACAGAACAGGTGGAACGGGAGATACTGACGAAATCAGTGTAGTATTTGATTTACCGTACGGTACATTGCCTGTAGTGGAGAGAGAACATTATTCCTTTGCCGGATGGTATACTAAGGAGAAGGGTGGCGTATTGATTACAGCTACCTCTCCCGTTAAAATTGCGTCAAATCATACCTTGTATGCGCATTGGATAGGCGATACAGTACCCCTTACGCTGGACAAAGTAGGGGGAACAGGCGGCAGTGGTCCTGCATCCGTGGAATTTGGTGCGCCTTACGGTGCGCTTCCTGAACCGACCAAGGCAAATTGTGAATTCATAGGATGGTATACCTCGCTAAGCGGTGGAAGTAAGATCGACGCCGATACAGTTGTAAGTAACCCCTCTGCACATACTTTATATGCAAGATGGCAAGGAATAGAGGTGGAGGTATCCTTTGATCGAACCGGAGGGCAGGGATATACGCCTACTATGACATTAAGCTACGGTGGAGTGTATGGTATTTTACCGATTCCTGTCAGAGCGGATAAGGAATTTGCCGGATGGTATACGGATGAAGTAGGTGGTAGTAAGGTTGACGCCGCAACCATTGTTGATGTGGCAACCGATCATACGCTGTATGCACATTGGACCGCCAAACATTTAACTGTGAACTTTGATTTAAATGGTGGGGAAGGAAGCATTCCCGCTATTGTTGTGGTAGACGGTGAAACCTATGGAACGCTGCCTGTAGCCACAAGAGAAGGATATGTATTTGCCGGCTGGTACAGTGCACCTAACGGTGGAAATCAGGTTGAATCCGATACTGTTGTAGATAATATTTATAATCACAAAATATATGCCCATTGGACACCGATATCCTATAAGGTTACATTCAATGTAAACGGTGGAGAGGGAAGCTATGCGCCCAAGAATGTA
>JAZLHG010000117.1:0-2897 GCA_045616705.1 Lachnospiraceae bacterium
TGTCCTTCCGCATAAATCGTATCAAAGGCAAGACTGGACTTACCCGATCCGCTAAGACCGGTAAGCACTACCATCTGGTCTCTGGGAATGTCAATCGATACATTCTTTAAATTGTGAACATTCGCGCCGCGAATGTGAATATATTTCTTACTGTCCATAAATAACCTCAAATGTGTCCAGAAGATATGGTTCTCCTGTCTCATGATCCACCGCAATTAACTCAATGGGGCCCTGGGCCAGAAACCTTCTCTGTACACTGAAGGAGAACCGGTTCAGTCCTTCCTCCTGTGATAACCTGTGAAGTGCACAGGTATCAGCCTCCAGATACGCATCTGACACATGGGCATAGATATCAAACTGTTTGCCTGCATCCTTAGGCTCATATACACCACTTACCTTGACAATGCCTTCTCCACCTTCTGGATTCAGATATAGCGTAGTTCCGTCTGCTCTCACACCGCTTGTTCCGGTTAAGGTGTAGCCTACAGCATCATCCGGACTCCAGTTGCCCTCGCCAATATTGGCATGTGCGCAAGGATAGGCTTCCTCATAATAGAAATCCGTGAAATCACTTGCACCGGGCATCTCACCTGTTATGGAGCGTTCTGCAGTCTCGAAAATCACCATATCCGGGAAGGTCAAATTCACCAGATACTGTAAATAGTCATAGTTCTGCCTATGAACAAAATAAACTTCCTTAAACCGGTTGGTGTAGAACGAAGTATAGCCTGCAAAATAACTATCCATAAATACAAGGACCGTACGATTATTGGGTGCTTCAGGATTCACATGATGAGAGAAGAAGTTTCTGTTCTCGAAGTCCAAATAATCATTCAGAATATAGCTGGCATCTCCTGAGGTATCATTCTTCAGTGTAAATACCGGTACATCCTCATCAATGGGAAACTCAGCCACATCCAGTGTATCCCGCTTCTCGAAATTCAGATTGAAATCTTCCTCTGTCAGGGGCGGTACATCATCAAACCACTGCTGTACCCTCTCATCAATAAGCTTATGACCAATCATGGCACCGTATCCATTCCAATGGGTAGCATCATACAGCTTGTTATAAACAATCTTCTCCTGCTTAGCAGCAAGCAGTTCCTCGGTAGGAATAATGGCATTGACATCCGTACGGCGCAGAGCAGATTCCACATGCTCAATCACACTCTCATTCTCAGTCTGTACGTGAATCTCCTCCGGGAAGTACTCAGAGTAGATGGTCTTCTTATCCGGACACAGGAAGTAAAGAAACTGAATATCCTTACTGCTTAAATAGTCCTGGGTCTGCTGTAAATAATTCACCATGGAATCTAAATATTCCGGATCCGTATTCAGTCGCTGGTATGCACTGATATAAGCAGGGTCCTTGAAGAAAATATGACCCTCCTGACCATACATAAACAGCGGATGTACCATAACGTGGAATAACTTATCATTCAGTTCGATGTAGGTCTCGATTGCATCTTCTCTGAAACCGATACGATCGTTTAAGTAGCTCTCCATTGCATCCTTGGTCTGCAGCTTCCAGCTAAATCCCGGCCATTCGGTAAGATTCTTGTTATCAATCCTGGATATTTGGTTGTGCTTGGTATTCATACATACTACCGGCAATAACAAAATTGCCATGAATAGGATGATGAATATGAGGTTTGATAGTTTCTTCTTCATAATTAAACCTTAAAAACATATAGCGATGCCGATTCGGAACGCATGGCGTTCCTCGCCTCTTCTTTTCTGAGAAAGCGACGCATTCGGAACGCATAGCGTTCCTCATCGCGCGCGGGCGCTGAAGCATTTCAGAAAGCGATGCCGATTCGGAACGCATGGCGTTCCTCATCGCGCGCGGGCGCGATATGTATCCAAGCACTAACTTCGGAATTTGTGAGCAAGCTCCCATCCGAAGCCAGTGCTTGGATACGCATCGCTTTCTCAGAAACGGAAGTATATGAATGGGTTGTAGGTACTGTTTACGATGAAGAGCATGCTGGTCAGTAGCAGATCTAACAAGATTGCTCTGCTGATGGTGGAGGTTGTGGTCTCGGGCTCTGCCATGGTAATCATGGAAACTCTGCCGGCTGCTCTTCTGGGAAGTACCTGTGCCCAGGGAATTGCAGTAAGAATCGCAATAACCAGGAAGAATATCGTCTTACCGTTCAGATAATAACCGGCACTGAAATCCGTATAGGAGCCTACTCCGATATGGAGCATACGTCCCATATAAGCCAGTGCTGCCGGCACTTCTTCCAACTTAAACAATACCCAGCCGAACACAACCACAAGCATGGTATATAACCACTTCACAATACCGGGGACCTTCACCTGTACACCCTTCTTGCGAAGAACTCGTTCAATCAGCATAAACAATCCGTGCCACAGACCCCATACCAGATATCCCCAGGCTGCACCATGCCAGATGCCGGTTGCTAAGAATACAATGAGCAGATTCACATATACGTTACCTCTTCTGTTGCCGCCCAAAGGAATGTATAAGTAATCACGGAACCAGGTAGATAATGAAATATGCCACCTTCTCCAGAATTCTGTAATGGACTTAGAAATGTACGGGTAATTGAAGTTCTCCATGAATCGGAATCCGAAGATTCTTCCAAGGCCAATCGCCATATCGGAATAGCCTGAGAAATCATAGAAAATCTGCAATGTATAACAAATCGCACCGACCCAGGCTACCGCAGTACCCAGATTGGTCACATCTCCTGCGAAAATCTGATCGGCCACTTCACCCAGTGTATTGGCAAGTAACACCTTCTTAGCCAGGCCGACTATAAATCTCTCAACACCCTGTGCGAAATCAGAAGAGGTTGTGGTTCTCTCCCTAAGACGATCCTTAATGTCGGAATATCGCACAATCGGTCCCGCAATCAACTGAGGGAACA
>JAZLHG010000118.1:0-2985 GCA_045616705.1 Lachnospiraceae bacterium
ACATGTGGACAGAATGTACCTGATGATATTGAACCTTTCAGCCCGCAAAGCACGGTAAAACAGCTTTTGGGAGGTAGATAATATGGATCAGGCAGAAAAACTTAGAAATATTATCAAAAACCAGTCTCAAAAGCAGCGCCCTACAGCTCGCGTAATCACAGTAACCAGTGGTAAGGGTGGTGTAGGTAAATCAAACGTGTCCATTAATCTTGCGGTGCAACTTCGTAAAATGGGCCAGAGAGTAATTATCTTTGATGCAGATTTTGGCTTGGCTAACATAGAGGTTATGTTTGGTGCTGTGCCGAAACATAATTTAAGTGACTTGGTATATCAGGGCAAAAATATACGTGAGATTATAACCATGGGGCCCATGGATATTGGGTTTATTTCCGGGGGATCCGGAATTGCGGGGCTTTCTAACCTAAGCAGAGATTATATCAATTATCTGATACAGAACTTAGCAGAACTGGATATGCTTGCGGATGTAATCATCATTGATACCGGCGCCGGTATTTCAGATGCGGTAATTGAGTTTTTAGTTGCAAGTGGTGAGGTCCTTTTGGTTACAACGCCGGAACCTACCAGCATAACGGATTCTTATTCGCTGTTAAAGGCATTAAATCGTAATCCAAGATTTAATCGGGAAATGACGCAGATTAAGGTCGTTACCAACAAAGTACAGAACTTTGAAGAAGGTAAGCAGTTATTTTCTAAATTAAATGCTGTAGTTGCCAGATATCTTAAAATTCCTATATCTTTTGTAGGAGTAATTCCGGAAGATCCGCAACTTGTGAAAGCGATTATGCAACAGACGCCGATATCGATTGAGAATCCTAATGCTAAGTCTGCGTTGGCATTTAGGGATTTGGCGGTAACACTTGTGAACGGCAGTTCAGATCCTGTGTTCAGAAAATATGGAATGGCGGGATTTTTTGCGAATATAGTAAGAGGAAATGCAAATAAATAAGGGGTGAATGTATGATTTCAAAGTATGTGAGTATAGGGGACAAAATCGACTTAGAGACCATTGATGGTAGCGAAAGTACTGAATTGAGTGGAGCCGGTGGTAAAAAGAACTATAAGAGTCAAATTTATGACATTGTATCTGAGGATCAGATAAAGGTTGCTATGCCTATGGAACAGGGCAAGGTAATTCTTCTTCCGGTAGATGGTGAATATAATGTATGCTTTTATACCCAGACCGGTTTGTATCAGTGTTTAGGAAGAATTATTGACAGATACAAGAGTGATAACGTGTTTGTTCTTGTTATGGAATTGACAACCGACCTTCGAAAGTATCAGAGAAGAGAATATTACAGATTAAACTGTGTGCTTGATATGAAGTCCAGAGAGGTCTCCGAAAGAGATGTGAATTATCTGAATGAGAGAGTACATTTTCTGGATACGGACATTACATTCAACAATGGTATTATGGTAGATATTTCCGGTGGCGGAGCACGTTTTATTTCCAGAGTTCGCTATCCCAAGGGTGCCAATATCATGTTCACTTTTTCATTATATGTCAGTGGGGCACTTACAGAGTATAAACTGATTGGTAAGGTGCTGCTATCCGAGCCTCTTGAGAATCGGGAAGACGAATATGAGCATCGAATTCAGTTTGTGAATATTATGAATGATGACAGAGAGAGTATCATTCGTTATATCTTTGAAGAAGAACGCAAGAATAGACATAGACAGAGGTCTACATATTTATGAAGAAAAAAATACTTTTAGTTGATGATTCTGCACTCATGAGAAGGGTGCTCTGTGATATAATAAATAACGACGGAAGATTTGAAGTGGCTGATATTGCCACAAATGGGGTAGAAGGCTTTACATACGTTGTTTCCAGAGAATATGATGCTGTGGTTTTAGACGTATATATGCCGAAGATGACCGGTCTTCAAATGCTTCAAGAGATGCAGGATGCCCATATTCATGCAAATGTAATGATGGCGTCTACAGCGACTAAGGAAGGTGCCCGTGAGACACTTACTGCTCTTGAACTTGGTGCCATTGATTTTATTACTAAGCCGGAATACGTAGGAGATGCAAGAAATGATGAGTTTCGCGCAAAATTTACAGATCTCTTATGGGCTGTAACCAATGCGACACATCATAAGAAGACAGTTAAGGCAAGTCCTTCTAAAACAACAACTCCTGTCTCCGAACCTGTTAACAGACCAGTACTTCGTCAGAGAGGCGAACATTCAACAGGTAAGAAGATTATTGCAATAGCAAGTTCTACAGGAGGCCCCAGAGCGTTACAGAGTGTAATTCCCAAACTGAAAAAGGGATTACATGCACCAGTACTTCTTGTTCAACATATGCCTAAGGAGTTCACGGCGCCTCTTGCAGAGAGACTAGATGAACTTAGTGAGTTGAATGTTGAAGAGGCAAGAGATCATGTAAGGCTGGAAAATGACCACGTTTATGTTGCCAGGGGTGGTTCCCATCTTAAGGTCGTTAATATGAATGGTCTTTGTTATCTACAGCTTACAGATGAGCCGGCAAGAGAAGGCGTGAAGCCATGTGCTAATTACATGTATGAGTCACTGATTGATTCTCCGTACGATGAAATAGTTTGTGTTGTTCTTACCGGTATGGGTGCAGACGGTACAGAAGGAATAGTGAATCTTAGCAAGAGCAAGAAAACTTATGTGATTGCGCAGGACGAAGCAACTTCAACTGTATATGGAATGCCGAGGAGTATTGCACACACGGGAATGACCAATGAAGTCGCACCGCTTAATGAGGTGGCGGATTGTATAATGAAAGAAGTGGGGGTACATTGAGTATGGATGTTAGCCAGTATCTTGAGATCTTTTTGGATGAAACCAATGAGCATTTACAGTCATTAAGTGACCAGTTAATGATTCTTGAGAATGAGCCGGAGAATGAAAGCACGATTAATGAGATTTTCCGTGCAGCACATTCTCTTAAAGGTATGGCCGGAACTATGGGTTATAAGAGAATGCAGAATCT
>JAZLHG010000119.1:0-15969 GCA_045616705.1 Lachnospiraceae bacterium
CTTGAAGTTCATGCATGGTATGATTGCACTCCGGAAGAGTACAGCGCTCATATTCGTCAGGTTCTGAAGGTTGGCCCCAATATTATTATTGATGACGGTGGCGATCTGGTTCATATGATGCATACCGAGTTCGTAGATCTGATTCCTAACGTAATCGGCGGATGTGAAGAGACTACAACAGGTATCCTGAGACTGCTCGCTATGGACAGAGAGGGTACTCTTAAGTTCCCTATGGTTTTAGTTAACAATGCTGATTGTAAGCATTTCTTCGATAATCGTTACGGTACAGGCCAGTCCGTATGGGATGGCATTAATCGTACAACCAACCTGATTGTAGCCGGTAAGAATGTGGTTGTTGCAGGTTACGGTTGGTGCGGCAAGGGTGTTGCTATGAGAGCAAAGGGTCTTGGCGCCAAGGTTATCGTAACAGAGATTAATCCTGTTAAGGCAATTGAAGCTGTTATGGATGGTTTCGATGTGATGACCATGAAGGAACCTGCTAAGGTTGGTGATTTCTCCGTTACTGTTACAGGTTGTAACAAGGTTATTGACGAAGAAGATTTCGCAGTAATGAAGGATGGTGCAATTCTCTGTAATGCAGGCCATTTTGACTGCGAAGTGGATATGGCAGGCCTTCGTAAGATTGCAGTTGAGACCAAGGATATGCGTAAGAATATTAAGGGATACAAACTTCCTACAGGTCAGTGGATTTTTGTGATTGCAGAGGGTCGTCTGGTAAATCTGGCAGCAGGCGATGGACATCCTGCAGAGATCATGGACATGTCCTTTGCGATTCAGGCACTTTCTGCAAAATACTTAGTAGAGCATGAAGGACAGTTAGACAAGATGATTATTGATGTACCCAGAGAAGTTGACCATGATGTTGCGGTTCGTAAACTGAACTTCCTTGGTAAGTATATCGATGTTCTTACACCGGAACAGGAAGAGTACTTAAACAGTTCTGACGCAGAGTAAACATGGCGTAGTTGTTCTATTTCTCGGTTACGTAATAGGAAGAATGTATACAGGAACATAATAAGATTACAAATAATAAAGGAGACATATCGGTAGATACCGAATGTCTCCTTTATTTGTGTGCATGCACACATTATGAATGGCATGATGGAGGATTAAATGGTTGCACCCTCTTCAGCCCACTTGTCAAATTTCTGCATTACTGCATCATAGGTCTTGCCGGAAATCTCGGGAAGGTCCTTGCCCCAGGTCTTGGTTGCTTCCTTGAAGCCCTTCTCGAATGCGCCACGCATTTCTTCAATCTTATCCGGATCTCCACCGGTAAGAGCCTTAGCAAATTCGATGATACGATCACTGGTCTGGTTGACACCCCAGTAACCGTCCTCGGAAATAGCCTTCTGTGCTTCAGCCTTGGCTGCTTCTGTAACGGTGAAGTTGCCGCTTGCTAAGAAGCGCCAGAACTCATCACCTGCTGCAAGAGCATTGCCCTGTCCCATAATGGACTTCTGAACCAGGCTTCTGAAGCTTGCTTCACGTGCTGCTGCATCGTCCTTCAGACGCTGTACCAGATTCAGGTCGGGCTCATATTTAGCCTTAACTGCACCGGCAGTCTTCTCATATACTGCTGCAGCATCTTCTGTCTTCTCGGCAGGAACAGTATTCTCTGCCTGCTTAGCCGGTGTCTGGTAAGCGGCATATGCCTCTGTCTTGGAATAATTCGTAACTCCGTTTACGTTCATATCTCATCCTCCTTGATATCGTAAGCCCCTTGTAGAGACTTCATATAATATATCGGATTGTGAGAGAAGATAATTAACCCCTGGAATCATATGATTTATTTTATTTTAAATGGTAGTTTAATAGGAATGTAACATCTAGACGAACAGGGAATAGAATTGTATAATATATTCAGTATACAAAATACATAAAAAATACAAAATACACAATAAATACAATCTGAGAGGTTTGTTATGGACCAACTTAGCTTAAAAGCAATGGGCAAGATCAATCTGGGTCTGGACGTGCTTGGAAGACGGGAGAACGGTTACCACGATGTGCGAATGATTATGCAGAGTGTGGAGATTTATGACCGTATTCTCATGTCTAAGACAGAAGAACCGGGAATTGTGCTTACCACCAACAGATCCTTTCTTCCTACGGATGAGAGTAATTTGGCTTACAAAGCGGCGAAGCTTCTGATGGATGAATTTGAGCTGGAAGGCGGTATTGCCATTGACCTTAAGAAGTTCCTTCCCGTTGCTGCAGGAATGGCCGGTGGAAGTACTGATGCGGCTGCGGTTCTTGTTGGAATGAATCGTATGTATCGACTGGGCCTTAAGCAGGAACAGCTTATGGAACGAGGTGTGACGCTGGGTGCGGATATTCCTTTCTGCATTATGCGGGGAACTGTTCTTTCGGAAGGAATCGGAGAGGTGTTAACACCATTGCCGCCTGCACCGAAATGCCATGTATTGATTGCTAAGCCCGGAATCAGCGTATCTACCAAATATGTATATGAGCAAATTGATTCTCATGAGATTCTGCATCATCCCGACATCGACGGGCTGATAGAAGCCATTAAGAATCAGGATCTTAAGGGGATTGCTGCATTAATGGAGAATTCTCTGGAACTGGTTACCAAGACTCAGCATCCGATTATCGGTGAGATTGAAGACTTCATGATGGAGAGAGGTGCGCTTGGCGCAATTATGAGTGGAAGCGGGCCTACCGTATTTGGCTTATATGACAATGAGAATAAGGCAAGAGCTGCGTTTGAACAGCTTAAGGAAGCAAGACTTGCTAAGCAGGTCTATTTGACCGGATTCTGGTCAGGAAGATAGTGAACAACAGCAATCTTAGGAGGATGAGATGCCGGAATATAAATTAGAAATGAAATTAGAAGAATACCTGCCCCTTAGAGATGTGGTATTTAAGACGCTTCGTCAGGCCATTCTTACTGGAGAGTTGAAGCCGGGAGAACGTCTAATGGAGATTCATCTGGCCAATCAGTTAGGTGTTAGCCGTACACCCATTAGGGAGGCAATCCGCATGCTGGAACTGGAAGGACTGGTTACCATGGTTCCCAGAAAGGGTGCTGAAGTCAGCAGAATCTCTAAGCAGGATATTTCAGATGTATTGGAAGTAAGAGGTGCACTGGATACCCTGGCGGTGCGTCTGGCATGTGAACGAATCACACCGGAAGAAATCACCAGACTGGAAGAAGCCGGCAAGGCTTTTGTGCAGGCTGTAGGTCGAGGTGTGCTAACTGATGTTGCTCAGGCTGATGTGGAATTTCATGATATTATTGTGGAAGCGTCCAAGAATAAACGCCTGGTGCAGATGGTGAATAATCTGGCAGAACGGGTATACCGCTATCGCCTGGAATATATTAAAGATGTGAACAGTCATAAGAGCCTGATTGAAGAGCATGAGAGAATTTTGTCTTGTGTGAAGAATGGGGACGCGGAGAATGCAGAAGTTGCCATTCTTGCCCATGTTAAGAATCAGGAGGCAAGTATTACCAGTCAGTGCGATGACTAAGAGAATCGTTATTTTCCGATGAAATCGGATGAGAATAACAGAGTGAGAATAAAATGACAAAAGATGTGTTAATTACTGTCTCCGGTACCCAGTTTGGACCGGATACGGATGGGGATCCGGTAGAAATCATTACCGGTGGCACCTATTATAAGAGAAACGGTAAGCACTACCTGTTGTATGATGAGCTGGTAGATGAGAATCACAACGTGAATAAGAACCGGGCCAAGTTCAATGAGAATATGTTCACGCTTACCAAGTCCGGAATTACCAATACCAACATGGTATTTGAATTGAATAAGAAGAATCTGACCAATTATATAACACCTTTTGGGGCGCTATTGATTGGAATAGAAGCAACTGCAATCAATGTGCAGGAGTCAGAAGAGAGAATTACGGTACAAATCGATTATGGCCTGGATATCAACTATGAGCACTTGGCGAATTGCCAGATTCGAATGGAGATTACAGCCAAAGATTCTAAAATGTTTACATTAGGAAGGGGTACAAAATGAACGTAAGAAAAGCAATTATTCCGGCAGCAGGTCTGGGAACCAGATTTCTTCCTGCAACCAAAGCACAGCCTAAGGAAATGCTTCCCATCGTGGATAAGCCCACCATTCAGTATATTATTGAAGAAGCCGTCGCTTCCGGTATTGAAGATATTATTATTGTAACAGGAAGAAATAAGAGATCCATTGAGGATCATTTCGACAGATCCATCGAACTGGAACTGGAACTGGAGAAGCATGATAAGCAGGAAATGCTGGACATGGTTCGAGATATTTCCGAAATGGCCAATATTCACTATATTCGTCAGAAGGAACCCAGAGGACTGGGTCATGCCATTCTTACGGCGCAGCATTTTATCGGTAATGAGCCTTTTGCTGTTCTCCTGGGTGATGATGTGGTGGTTGCCAAGCAGCCCTGCTTGTCCCAGATGATGGATGTATATAGTGAGTATAAGACTTCTGTTGTAGGTGTTCAGAAGGTGAGCCACGATGTGGTCAATAAATATGGTATTGTGGATTGCAAGATGGTGGATGACAGAGTGTATAAGGTGAAGAATCTTGTGGAGAAGCCTGCTATTGAGGATGCGCCTTCCGATATTGCAATTCTGGGCAGATATATCATTACACCCAGTATTTTCTCCTATCTGGAGACCCAGGATGCAGGATCCGGTGGAGAGATTCAGTTAACGGATGCATTAAGACGTCTTGCCAAGGATGAGGCGATGTATGCCTATGATTTCAAAGGCCATCGTTATGACGTGGGAACAAAATGCGGATTCCTTCAGGCCAATCTGGAGTTCTCGCTGAGAAATCCGGAGACAAGACAAGAAATGCTATCCTACATTAACGCTCTTCACGATAATATGGATAGCATGCTTGATTACGAATAATATGTAATTCGATATAGGGAATTACTTCACTGCCTTGGCACCCAGCTTCTCCTGAGCACGTTCAACAGCCAGTTTGAATTTACTCTTCTTCTTGGCGGGGGCAGCAATGGGCTTGCCATGCATTCCCTTAACAGAAGTAACATAGATGCCGCTGACGGTTGCCTTCACTTCCTTCTTAACGGGAACGGAGTCGAAGATCTTCTCGTCACAGATCAGTGTCATGGACTGACCCTGAACGCGAACCCTAAGGATAGGAATCTTGCTCCAACGAAGATACTTGGGAGTACCTTGAATGACTACATCGGGAAGACCTGAATCCTTTAACTTCATGCGCTTCTTGTCGATAATCAGCATGGCAATGTTCTGCTTAGCTGCATCCATCTGGGCCTGCTGTTCATCCTGCTTCTTCTGCATTCTCTTACCGAAGAAGTAGAGAACGACTGCAAGGATTACAAGAACACCCAGTACAATTAACAGTACAATGGTGGGTGTGGAAAGTGCTAATAAAACCGGTGTTAACATGTGTATGACCTCCATATCCTTATCATAAGGATTTAACGCTATTTATTATAACATTCTAACATATATGCTTTTGTGTTAGCAAGAGAGGATTCTTGAATTTGATTATGCTGTGTGATACACTAGACAAGTCATATTTTAGGAGGAGTTTATTATGAAAAAATGGATGCTTTTACTGTGTCTTCCCTTGACTCTGTTAATGGGTTGCGGCGAAGATTCCTTAAAGGCGCTGGACTATGTTCAGCTTGGTCAGTATAAGGGGCTTCAGGTTGAGAGAATGTCAGACGTGCTTACGGATGAAGAACTGGAAGCACAGATTGCGCAGTATACATCCGGTACCGCTGTTCTTGAGAGAGTAGAAGACAGAACAGAAGTACAGGAAGGCGATGTTGCCAATATTGACTATGCGGGTTCTATTGACGGTGAATATTTCACAGGTGGAACGGCGAAGGGCTATGATCTTACAATCGGATCCGGAACCTTTATAGATGGATTTGAAGAGGGGCTGATTGGGGCTCACGTTGGCGATACACTGAACGTGGATGTTACTTTCCCGGAGGTGTATGTGAATAACCCGGATCTGGCAGGTAAGCCTGCGGTATTCGAGGTGACGGTTAATTACATCAGCAAGAAGAATACGCCCGAACTTACGGATGAGGTGATTTCTGAGATTACACAGGGTCAGTTTAACAGCCTTGCAGATTATAAGGAATATTTAAGAGCGCAGATGCAGTCAACCCTTTCCAGTTATGCAGATAGTGGCATGTATACGGAACTGCTGAATCAGGCAGTAGCAAATGCTACCTTTAATAAGGAGATTCCGGCTGAGTTCATCGAAGCCAAGAGACAGAGCATGATTCGTACCGCTAAATCCAATGCGGAAGCGTATGGTGTAAGTTATGAAGATTATCTTACAAGATATCTGCAGATGGATGAAGCAACTTTCTTCGAAACGCTGGACGCTACCGTGGAGGACATTGCCAAGCAGAGTCTTGTGGTAATGGCGATTGCCGAGGCAGAAGGTATTAATGTTACAGATGAAGAGTTTAAGAATCGAGTATCCCAGACCATGGCAGCTTATGGCTATCAGTCAGAGAACGATTTATTTAAGATTATTAACAAGCAGGACTTCATGGACTCCATGCTCCTTGAGAAAGTGAAGGAGTTTTTGGCAAATCATGCGGAGATTACGCAGAAATAGAAGAGGTAGAGAGATGGATTTGGTATCAATTAAAGAACTGTTCCGTAACAGAGATGAGTATTTGAACAAGGAAGTAACCGTAGGCGGCTGGGTTAGAAGCCTTCGTGATTCCAAGACCTTTGGTTTTATCGTGTTGAATGATGGTTCGTTTTTCGAGCCCCTGCAGGTTGTATTTGCAGATGGACTTGAGAATTTCGCTGAGATTTGTAAATTAAATGTTGGCGCTGCACTGATTGTTAAGGGCATGCTGGTACCTACACCGGAGGCAAAGCAGCCTTTTGAGATTCAGGCAACAGAGATTTGTATTGAGGGTGCATCCACACCGGATTATCCCCTTCAGAAGAAGAGACATTCTATGGAATATCTTCGTACAATCTCTCACCTTCGTCCCAGAACCAATACCTTCCAGGCTGTATTCCGTGTAAGATCCCTTGCAGCGTTTGCCATTCACCAGTTCTTCCAGGAGAGAGGCTTTGTATATGTTCATACCCCTCTGATTACAGGTAGCGACTGTGAAGGCGCAGGCGAGATGTTCCGCGTAACAACCCTGGATTTAGAGGACCTTCCTCGTACTCCCGAAGGTGCGGTGGACAGCTCACAGGATTTCTTCGGTAAAGAGACCAATCTTACCGTTAGTGGTCAGTTGAACGGTGAGACTTATGCAATGGCATTCAAGAATATTTATACCTTTGGTCCTACTTTCCGTGCGGAGAATTCCAATACAACAAGACATGCTGCCGAGTTCTGGATGATTGAGCCGGAAATGGCTTTTGCGGATCTTGCAGATGATATGGAAATCGCCGAGAGTATGATTAAGTACATCATTAACTATGTTCTTGAGAACGCACCGGAAGAAATGAATTTCTTCAACAACTTTGTGGATAAAGGACTTCTTGAACGTCTGAATCATGTGGCGAATTCCGATTTCGGTCGTGTTACCTATACAGAGGCTATTGATATCCTGATGAAGAATAACGACAACTTCGATTACAAGGTATTCTGGGGCTGTGACCTGCAGACAGAGCACGAGAGATATTTAACAGAACAGGTATTTAAGAAGCCTGTATTCGTTACAGATTATCCCAAGGATATTAAGGCGTTCTACATGAAATTGAATGAGGACGGTAAGACAGTTGCAGCTATGGACTGCCTGGTTCCCGGAATCGGTGAGATTATCGGTGGTTCTCAGAGAGAGGATGACTACGATAAACTGGTTACCAGAATGGATGAACTGGGATTGAAGAAGGAAGATTATGACTTCTATCTGGATCTTCGTAAGTACGGTTCCGCAAGACATGCAGGATTTGGCCTTGGATTCGAGAGATGCGTAATGTATCTTACCGGAATGGGCAACATTCGTGACGTCATTCCTTTCCCCAGAACAGTGAATAACTGTGAACTCTAATTAAGGATTGAATAATATATCGCATATGATTATAATAAAAGTAGGTCTGCAGAGGGGCGGATCTACTTTTGTTATGTGTGAGCAAAGGGGCTCATTGTAATATAGGGAGTATAAATTGCTAATGAATAAGAGGATAATCTGTGTTCTTCTGGCATTCATTTTGGGTATCGTGCCTGCATCTCAGGCATTTGCTACCACCATATCGGATGCGAAACAGCAAAAAAAGGAAACTGAAGCGAAACTGTCTGATGTACAGGACGATATAGAGAGCCTTGAGGAAGGCATTGAAGAGACGGAAGCTGAGATTGAAGAAATCGATGAGCAGCTTGTGGATCTTCTTATGACCGTTGATATCCTGAAGAATGATATTGCGGAGAAGGAAGAGGCAATCAAGCAGGCGGAAGCCGATTACGAAGCGGCCAAGGCCAAGGAAGAAGCTCAGCACGAGGCAATGAAGCTTCGTATTAAGTTTATGTATGAGAAGGGCGAACAGAGCTATGCCCAGTTATTCTTGCAGTCTCAGAGCATGACGGACCTACTGAATAAGGTAGATTATACAGAGAAGTTATACGACTATGACAGAAGACTCTTGCTTGAGTATCAGCAGACCAAGGAAGAGGTATACGAGAGTAAGCTGGTTCTGGAAGAAGAGAAGGCTGAAATCGAAGAGGTTGAAGCGGACTTAGAGGAGCAGTCGGCAGAACTGCAGGCTCTAATGGAAGAGAAGAGAGCCACTGTAGAGAATTTCGATGCACAGCTTAGCAAGGCTAAGAAACAGGCTCAGCAATATCAGTCTGAGATTAAGAAACAGGCTGCGCAGATTAAACAATTGGAAGCAGAAGAGGCGGCTCGTAAGAAAGCGGAAGCAGAGGCTCGCAAGAAAGCGGAAGCAGAGGCTCTTCGTAAGAAGCAGGAAGAAGAGAAGCGTAAGAAGGAAGAAGCTGCAGCAGCCGATGACGGAGAGAGCATTGAAGTAGAAACAGAGGATTCACCGGCTGAAGAGAAGCCACAGGAGAAACCTCAGGAGGAGAAGGTTCCTGAATCTTCCGGAGGGGGTTCCGGTAAGGGCTCCGACATTGTCAGTTATGCCTGTCAGTTTGTGGGCAATCCTTATGTTGCCGGAGGAACGTCATTAACAAGCGGTTGTGACTGCTCCGGATTTACCCAGGGCGTATTCTCCCACTTCGGAATCTCCATTCCCAGAAGTTCCTATGCCCAGGCTACGGCGGGTAAGGAAGTCAGTGTATCCGATATGCAACCGGGAGATGTGCTGTATTATGGTGGACACGTAGGAATCTATGTGGGTAACGGAACCATTGTCCATGCATCTACAGCTGCAACCGGAATTAAATACAGCAGTGCTTACTACAGGACGATTATTAGTGTTAGAAGATTCTATTAGTGTCATCGTTTGAGAAAGGTTGCCACATGAACAAGAAGCTCAATAATCCTTTGCAGCAATTAGATTACGATACCGTTACCAGGGCGATAGATGTTATTCCGTCCAATATTTTCTTCAAGGATCGGGAATTAAGATATCGTTTTACTTCCCATTATTGGACTGAAATAGAGGGCGACGACATTATCGGCAAAACGGATTTGGAGGTTCGTAAGGATCAGGAGAACGTGGAGTCAGCTATGGAAGCTGACAGAGAGATTCTTCGTAGTGGCAAGGGTTGCCGTTATACCATTCGAAATGAGGTGGATGGTGTTGAGAAATATCTGGAACTTCTGAAAGAACCGGTCTTCAATGATGCCGGGGAAGCGATAGGTATTGTAGGACTGATTAATAATGTTACGGACAAGGTAACCTTAGAGAATAAATTGCGGGCAACTTCTAAGGAATTGGAAGAGCAGCTTGCGGAATTAGAACGTAGAAATGCTACCCAGAGAATGTTCACCGCATCCATTAATCATGAACTAAGAAGTCCATTAAATGGAATTATCGGTATTCTTCAAATTCTGTCGGAGTCTGAGGGTCTTAGTGATGAACAGATGGAATTGGTGGAGAATGCATATCAGACTTCACATTTTCTGCTTGAAATTGTCAATGATTTATTGGATTTCTCTAAAATGGAGACCAATGATTTCACGATACATGCGGACGAATTTGATTTAAGGGATGTAGTTACGAATGTATCACAGACTATGTCCAAGCTTGCGAGTGAAAAGGGTCTTGCCTTCCGTGTGGATATTCAGGATAAGACCTATTGCAAACTGATTGGTGATGATGTTCGTGTTAAGCAGGTGATGTATAATATTCTGTCAAACGGCATTAAATATACAGAACAGGGTTCTGTAACACTGGGCCTTAGCTACAAAGCGGGAAGGCTGCATATTGAGTGCACGGACACCGGCCAGGGAATTGCTACAGAGTCCATAGATAAGCTATTTGATCCCTATGTGCGCCTGGCTGAGAATCGAAATAAGTATATCAATGGAACCGGTCTCGGATTATCGATTGTTGATAAACTGATTAAGAGAATGAATGGAGAGATTCAGGTTCGTTCTGAAGTAAATCGTGGAACAACCTTTGAATTGATTATCCCGCTTTCGGTATACGATGATACAGTGTATTTATCGGATGAGAAGACTGTAGAACGAGTGAAGGTTTCGGGAGATATAAAGATTTCGCAGGAACTGAAGGTGCTCTGTATTGATGATACAGCAGTAAATCATAAGGTATTTAAGGGCTTGCTTCGAGATAGCAACATTTTGGTGGATAGTGCCATGTCCGGTATGGAAGGTCTCAAGATGGCGAAAGAGACCAAATATGATTTGATCTTTATAGACTATCATATGCCGGAAATGGGTGGAACAGATACACTTAAGGCATTGCGCACAGTCCCCGGCATTAATAGCAATACGAAGACGGTTCTTCTGACAGCTAATATTGGTCCGGAATATGAGGAAGAAGCCTTAAGGGTTGGATTCAACAGATTCTTAACCAAACCGGTAATGAAACCGAATCTGCTGAGAGTGATTGCGGAGTTAATTGCAGAATAGGAATAATATACAGCCGAATGTGGTGATACATTCGGCTGTTTTTGTTATTAATATGTGTTTAGAATTTAACAAAATAATATAGTTATTATGTAATGTGAAAAGTAACCAAAAGTAGTTAAGAAGTTTTATACACTTTCACGAATATCCAAAATTGTTTAGAAATATCTAAAATAAATATTGACACTATAAGGAGGAGGGTTATACAATTAGCCTAACAAGAATGAAGAAATTCAAGGAATGTTATGCGAAATGTGCAAAAACATATGAAATGCATGCTAAAATATGTACTACGAACATTTCCATTTCATTTTAGGATTTACGCAAATTGTTTACACTTTGATTAAATGGAGGAAGGTATATGAAGAAGAAACTTGTTAGCGTATTGTTAACACTTGCCATGACAGCATCCTTACTTGCAGGTTGTGGTAGCACAGCAGCAGAAGCACCTGCAGCAGAAGCCCCCGCAGCAGAAGAGCAGAAGGAAGAAGAACAGATTGGCGCTAAGATTGATGTTGATGAATCTGCAACAGAGAATGTTACAGTTGAAGGTGATTTCACAGGTACAGAACTTACAGTATTTATTTTCGCTCAGGAACATGAGAAGGCAGTTTATCAGTCTCTGATCGACAAGTTCCAGGAGACAACAGGTGCTAAGGTAACATTTGAGGTTACAACATCTGATGAGTATGGCCAGAAGTTAATGGCTTATAAGGCAGCAGATGACATGCCGGATATCTTCTATGTAGGACCTGAAGCAGTAGCACAGAATGTACAGGATGGTTACTTACTTCCTTTAGATAACTACATGGACACAGCAGTTGTAAATAACCTTTGGGGTTCAGTAGGTAGTGCGTACAGATTCGATGGCAAGCAGGCAGGTTCCGGTGATCTCTACTGCTTACCTAAGGATTTCTCCACATTTGCTTTCGCTTACAATAAGGACCTTTTCGATGCAGCAGGTCTTGCATATCCCGATCCCGCTAACCCTTACACATGGGAAGAGTTCGTAGAAGTATGTCAGAAGCTTACAATTGATAAAGATGGCGACGGTGAAGTTGATCAGTGGGGTTGTGCAAATGCACTTCAGTGGGCACTGGATTCCTTTATCTACACAAACGGTGGTCATTTCCTGAACGATGATTATACACAGGTAGTAATCGACGGTCAGCAGGAATTCATCGATGCATTCCAGTATTTCGCAGATCTTACCTGCAAGTATGGTGTAACACCTACTGTTGAGCAGGATACCGCTCTTGGTGGATACCAGAGATGGTTAGATGGACAGATTGGTTTCTATGCATGTGGTACATGGGATGTACGCGCATTCATGGATAAGAATACATTCCCTTATCAGTGGGGTCTCTGCGGATGGCCTACAGGTAAGACCGGCGTATCTATGACACGTAATGGTTCTGTTGGTTTCGCAGTATCAGCTGATTCTAAGAATCCTGAAGCAGCAACAGCTCTGATTACTTTATTCTCAACAGATCTGGAAGGTCAGAGAGTATTATCAGGTGAGACAACCGGTGCTTCCTTACAGATTCCTAATATCATGGATTATGCAAAGGGTGACTTCAAAGATCGTATCGCAGATGGTACAATTCCTTATGGTGATAACGTAGAAGTAATCTTCAACTATATCGAGGGAACAGATAAGTATGAAGGTATCTTCGTTGAGACAAACTACACATATAACGCTGACTGGTGGAATGAGTTCTTAAGCGGCGGTTATGAGTATGTATTAAAGGGTGAGAAGACTGCAGCTGATTACTGTCACGAAGTACAGCCGGCTATGCAGGCAGCTCTTGACAATGCTAATGCAATGAAGGCAGCAGCTGAATAAGATTTAGAGTTAATCAGTACCCCGTGGCAGGAACTGTCACGGGGTATTTTAAAAGGAAAGGATCACGGACATGAGTCGAAAAGCAGGTAAAGAAAAAATCAAATTATCGGCGATGGCAAAACGGGAAGAGAAGTACGCATTGCTGTTTGTGGCGGCTCCGGCAATCGGTTTTCTGTTATTCATGGCATGGCCCATTATTTTTGCATTCCTAACCAGTCTGACTACTTGGAACGGTGCAAAAGGTTTTGCCGGAATGATGAAGCATTTCAGTGGCTTTTCCAACTATGTAACACTATTTAAAGATACAAAGTTTTGGCAGACACTGGCAACTACAGTAATCTATCTCATCGGTATTCCTATCGGAATGGTTCTGGGTCTGATTTTTGCCATGGGAATGAATCGTAAGATTCCCGGTGTAAGAATTCTAAGAACCATGTACTACGTTCCGGTAATATCATCACTGGTTGCGGTATCCATTTTATGGGCGTGGGTTTATAACTACGATTATGGTCTGCTGAATGTTATTATTAAAACCTTGACCGGACATCATGGACCAAACTGGTTGGGTGATGAAATCCTGATAAAGGTATCCATGATCATTTTCATGGTATGGAAAGGATTGGGAACATCCATCATCCTCTATCTGGCAGGCCTTCAGAATATTCCTCGCAGCTATTATGAAGCAGCTATGGTGGATGGAGCGAATAAGTGGCAGCAGTTTAGGAATGTAACGCTTCCGCTGTTATCGCCGGTAACCTTTTACATTATGATTACATCTATGATCGGTGGTTTCCAGGTGTTTGTTGAGGTACAGGTTATGACTACAAACGGTGGTATCGGCTATAGTGCGGCGACCATTGTGTACTACTTGTATCAGAAAGCATTTGCAAGTTATCAGTTAGGTTATGCAAGTGCAATCGCAGTAATTTTGGCAATTATTATTTTCATCATTACCCTGTTTAACTTCAAGTTCCAGGATAAATGGGTTAAGACAATGGATTAGGAGGTGTTCCCGTGGCAAGAGAAGATAAAGATATTGTGTCATCCGGTGTGACATCTAAAAGTGAACGAATCGGTAATATAGTAATCTTAATCCTGCTTATACTGGGTGCGGTAATCATGGTATTTCCCTTAATTTACATGGTTATGACGTCCTTTATGACCAAGAATCAGATTCTCTCCGGTTCTCTTAAAATTATTCCTGATCCCTGGGTATTCGGTAAATATACTGAGGTAATGACCAAGGCCAATTTCTTGTCCGGTATTTTTAATACGATTAAAGTAGAGGTTCCGGTATTGCTCATTGGTGGATTTACTTCATCTCTTGCAGCTTTTGCTTTTGCAAAGATGAATTTCAGAGCCAAGAATGCATTGTTTATGGGGTTGTTGGCAACCATCATGATTCCCTTTGCGGTTATTATGATTCCGCAGTATGTCATGTTTACGAGACTGGGTTGGACCGATACGCTTCTGCCTTTGATCATTCCTGCTTGTTTTGGTAATGTCAGCATGGTGTTCTTCTTAAGACAGAACCTTACCAGTATTCCCAATGACCTGATGGATGCTGCCAAGCTGGATGGCTGCGGATACTTTAGAACTTTTTGGCAGATTTTCCTGCCGTTAATGAAGGGTGCCGTTGGAACACAGCTAACCTTGTGGTTCATGGCAATTTGGAATGACTATCTTGCGCCTGTTATTTTCCTGAGAAGTGAGTCTGCATGGACGCTGCAGGTAGTAATTCGATCCTTCAACGCATATTATGCGATTCAGAGTGATTATGCTCTGATTATGGCTGCGTCAGTTGTTGCGATGCTGCCTACCATTATTCTGTTCTTCTGTTTCCAGAGAACAATTATTGAGTCTGTTGCAATTAGTGGTATTAAGTAGACCCGGGAGGAATAGATGTCAGATTCGCCGGTAATCGCCTTTTTGAATAAAGCAGTGGATTTGATTCTGCTGAATTTCTTGTGGCTGGTATGCTGCCTGCCTGTATTTACAATTGGTGCGGCAACTTCGGCGATGTATTACGTGTGTATTATCTCCATCCGTCAGGGAGACGGATATGTTGCAAAAAGATTCTTCAGGGCCTTCAAAGAGAACTTTTTAAAAGCAACCATCGTTTGGATTGGAATCATGCTTGTGGCTGCATTGGGATTTGTAGATATTCTGTTTTGGAATGGTGTGGATTCTGTATATGGCAGAGTAATGCTTTGCGTTAGTGCAGGGTTGCTGATTATTATTCTGATGATAGTGGAATATATATATCCTGTTATGTCTAAGTTCGAAGGTTCTGTGAAGACAACGATTAAGAACGCGTCAGCAATGGCCATAGGCCATTTGCCCTACACACTGATTGTTCTGGTGATTGATGGGGCTGTGCTGTTTGCGAACCTGAAAACGGTTACGGTAAATGTCATTATGGCTTTCGTGGGATTTGCTGTTGTCGCTTACGTGAAATCTTTTCTGTTCTATCGGGTGTTTATGAACTATATGGACGAAAGATTTGATGATTTTGAGAGAGAAAGACTTCTGGACGAAAGGAATTGTTCAGGAGAAGACCAATAGATTCAGAGGTATAAGAAATGGATAAGAGTATTTTTAATAAGACCTGGATTCCCCAGAGAGCAGATCCGTATGTTCTTAAGGCCCAGGATGGAAAATACTACTTTCTGGCTAGCCTTCCCCAGTATGATGGGATTGCGATTAGAAGGTCCGACACTCTGGAAGACCTTCAAGACGCGGAAGAGGTAATGGTCTGGAAGAAGCATGAGAAGGGGCCCATGAGTATTCATATTTGGGCACCGGAACTTCATTATATCAATGGAAAATGGTACATCTACTATGCAGGTGGAGATGTGGACGATATTTGGGCCATCCGACCTTATGTATTGGAATGTACCGGACAGGATCCAATGGTGGATGCCTGGATTGAAAGAGGTAAAATTCAGTGTGCGGATGAGGATGAATTCTCCTTTAGAGCATTTTCTCTGGATACTACCGTATTTGAAAATAAAGGAAAATATTTAATAACAAGGTAATTTTAATGAAAGACAAAATTAAAAACAAAGAATTAAAGAATG
>JAZLHG010000120.1:0-2199 GCA_045616705.1 Lachnospiraceae bacterium
ACGCTGATTTGTAATACCAATGGCAGCGATATCTTCAGCTGTAGCTCCGACCGTTGCCATTGCTTCGATTGCAACCGCCAATTGTGAGGACCATATCTCGCGCGGATTGTGCTCAACCCATCCTGCTTCAGGATATAGCTGAGTGAATTCCTTTTGCGCCATACTTATTATCATTCCTTTTTTATCAAAAAGGATACATCTTGAACTTGTCGTTCCCTGGTCTAATGCCAATACATATTTCTTCCCCATACTACCCTCCGATATATGTCGTCACTATCCTATACAGAAGCAACATTTCTGGTTGAAATCACATCAACACCTGTATTTGCAACATTTGCATATACCACATCACCAATTTTAACAGGCGCCGATATTTCAACGTCTTTAAGTGCATCGACTACTTCATTTATTTTTTCTTTAGGAATATCACTTGCTGTCTTTACAGAAGCGACCGGCAATTCTCCGTTTTGTACCTTTACAATCGAAGTCACTATACGGGTAGGATTAGTGAGCTCCTTACGCGCATATATATCGCCGCGCGGACAAGTATTTCCGGTCACGGTCATCTCGCCGTTATCTGCTATATCTACAGACAGCATACAGCCCATAGGACAATTTATACATATAAGTTCTTTGTGTTCCATATTAGTTTACTCCACACATATCTTAAGTTCAGAAGGAATGACCTCACCAATAAGTGCATCCTTCTTAATGATAAGCTGCTCCATTTCACCCGGTGCCATAACACGCTTATGTACACGCATAAGTTCTTTACCATCTGCATATGCCACAACATCTACATCCTTAAATACAGAACCAACTCTGAATCTGATGGTAGTAAGGTCCGCCATATGACTCGGACGTAAATTTGCAGGCACGGTATATCTCACGCCGCCCTCGACTGATATTTTTATACTCGACTCGTTATCTGAAACAACATCACTTTGTATATACTCTGCCGCATGTTTTCCTGCTGCAGCTGCTTCCTCCGATACATAGTCAACGAGATCATGAACATGAAGTACATTTCCACATGAGAAAACGCCGGGTATTGATGTTTCAAGAGATTCATTTACTACCGCTCCGCTGGTTACTGTACTTAGTGTGACACCGCACTGTCCGGATAATTCATTTTCCGGAATCAGTCCACAGCTGAGAAGAAGTGTATCACATTCAACATATTCCTCCGTTCCCGGAATAGGTTGTGATTTCTCATCTACTTTGGCAATGGTCACTCCCGTAAGTCGCTTGTCGCCATGTATTTTTACAACAGTATGTGAAAGCAAAAGCGGAATATTGTAGTCATCAAGGCATTGCACAATATTACGCTTAAGACCACCTGAATACGGCATAAGTTCTGCAACAAGTTTAACCTTTGCGCCTTCAAGGGTCATACGTCTTGCCATAATAAGTCCAATATCTCCGGAACCCAATATAACAACTTCTCTTCCGGGCATTCTTCCCTCTAGATTGACAAAATATTGAGCAGTTCCGGCTGTGTAAATTCCAGCAGGTCTTTCTCCCGGAGTATTAAGGGCCCCTCTGGGTCTTTCTCTACATCCCATAGCAAGAATTACAGCATCTGCGTCATATATTGTCATGCCTTCTTCAGCAGACATCGTCGTAACTTTTTTCTTGCCGGTAGCTTCATCATATTCAAGAGAAGTAACAATTGTCTCTAATTTATAAGGAATCTGACGTTCCTCAACTTTGGCAACATATCTTGCAGCATATTCAGGACCTGTTAGTTCTTCCTTAAATGTATGAAGGCCGAATCCGTTATGAATACACTGGTTAAGGATTCCACCAAGTCTGACATCTCTTTCAACTATCAATATATCTGTAATTCCTGCATCATGTGCCGCAACAGCAGCTGACAAACCTGCCGGTCCGCCTCCGATAATAAGAAGTTTTACATTTTTATTCATCTGCTTCACCCCCTATTTCATTGTTCTTGGGATAACCTGTAAGATACTCCGATCCGATTCCCTTCTTGGTTATATCACATAAATCAACTCCCAATTCTCTCGCAAGTATCGCAGCCTGCCTGGGAGTGCAAAATCCCCCCTGACATCTTCCCATACCCGCTCTTGTCCTTCTTTTTTTTCCATCGATAGTGGTAGCTGCAAGTGCTCTGTTAATTCCCGCAACAATTTCGACTTCGGTAACAAGCTCACATCTGCATACGACATTAGCATA
>JAZLHG010000121.1:0-4860 GCA_045616705.1 Lachnospiraceae bacterium
TAATGTTTTTCCATCTGCAATTACTTTATCGTAAGTATATCCGTCTTCGTATCCCAACTTACTCATATCAACTGCGTAATCTTCCTGGCCAAAAATTCGACCATCAGGGAGATGACTGTCACCCTTTATGATAATCTCATAAGTCATTCGAGGCTGATCACTAACTGCTGTTGCAGAATTATTAGCAATATCGCCGTCTCCTACCGGGATGATTTCTAAGTAAACATCCTGACCGGTTGAATCCCAAAGGCTCTTGTAATCCTTTTTATTAGAATTAGCATAACTTATTTCTTCTATAATTTTCTCTATTTCAGATGCTGATAAAGATACAGTTCCTGGATTTTGGGATCGCACTGTACAGGCTTTACCTAGTGCGTTGGCAATTTCTTTATCTTCATCGTCTAATAAACGAATCTTATAACCCTTAACGGATGATATATTCTTACTCTCATCAAAAGTATATACAGCTTTAGGCAGCGTAAATGTTATGCCACTCTTGGCTCCCCCCGAATCTTTAGTGATTCTGACAGGTTCATATACCGCTATTTCCTGAACTGTATAAGGTACACCATTTAATTCAGCGTATAGCTTTATCTTACTAGCAGCTGCAGTGTCTTCAACTTCTAGTATATTATCAGCACCTATTGAAACCTTTCCATCAGCATCACCTTCGGTGATAACCCACTCAATATCCTCTAAGTCAACTCCACTCGGAACTTTAACATTTGCAGCCTCAGTTAAATCTAAAGAATATCCTTTCGTGATTCCATGATGCTTTATCGCAATTGCAGAACCACCGCTGGGCGTAACCGTAATGTCAACATAACCAAATACAGTCATATCATCTGGATTAGCTGCGTTTCCTGCACATAATGTAATGCTACCCGTTGTTGAAGTATCAACTAATGATAGGCTTACAAGGCCTGTTGAACTAACGGTTCCCTTAACGTTGTCTCTTGTTGTCTCATCGAAGGCCCAATATACCTTGGTTAGATTAGTTTTCTTCTTAAACTGGTATGTCGTTCCTGTCTGCATCTGGATATCACCAGTTATCGAACCGCCATTCTTGTCTAAAATTTCAATATAATCAGGCTCACCTGAAGTTGTATCTATCCTAAAAGTTTCTCTAAAAATTCCATAGGTAGACCAATCTTCACTTGAAGGCTCATATGGCTCACCCTTAGGTCCTGATGGAGGCTGTGTATCAAACACATACGCGCTCAACTCGCAACTTGCAGTACTGTCTTTAACTGCATCAATACTCACCGTAAAAGTATGCGCACCAACATTATAATCAGTAACTTTAACGTCTACCGTACCTTTATCAGTGCTAGTTCTACTAGGTTTTGCATAAATATATATTCCATCATAACCACTAAAATCAGCTAGCTGATCAATTAATAGCTTTACAGGAAAAGAATCACTCATTACTCCACCTTGAACAGACGGAGAAAACTTTCCACTAAGTCTTTGCACATCCGCAAGAGAATCTGTAGTAGTTACGCTATCCTGTGCTTTTCTAGTAACAGTAATGGTCTTACCCGCATTGGAAGAGCTCCCCTTTTCTACAACACAAGACGTCTTCACATCGGTAGTAAGCTTAACATTATACTCCTGGTCCTTATTAAAGGTTCTAACCTCCGGAGCAGCGGCGGCAAGCTTCACCGATGTACCTTCTGTTACAGTACTGTAATAGAAGGTAACTGTCTTCGGTGTAGCCGAATAACCCGGAACCGGAGAACCATCCGCTTTTGCCAAAACCTCACCTGTAATCTCAATCGTATGATTTGTTGTCTCACCGGACAGGCTTAATGCATCCACCAGGTCGGCTACATCGTTGCCGCTTGTCAGCGTAATTTTATCAATGGATATGGGAGTGCCTCTGTCCACAGTAGCTTTAATTTCCAGATCGTTATCCGTGCCCGGATTGCCCGATAAATCATATCGAAGCTGTCTGCCATCTGGCACTGTGAACGTAATCGTCCCATCCGCCTTAACTGTCTTCGGCAGAATTACGCATCCTAATGCGATTAATAATCCTGTAATTAGAACCCTTCTTAATTGTCTCATAAATATATTACCCCTACTAATATATGTTATATTGTTAACTGCAATTTCCGTGAAAAGGGCGTAGTTATGCACTTTCACGTAAACCATTATACAACATACAATTGGTTATGACAACTAGTTTATGTAACCTATTTCAATTCTACGGAATGGGTACTTCGCAAGTGACATGGGGAACCTGCTTATTCAGGTATTTCTCCAGACAGCACACAATGAAATCATGGTCCTGCTCATGAGGGAGATTAGACACAGTAATGACCATGGTCATACCGCTTCCCTTAATACGAACCGGGAATCCGCCGCCACAGAATTTGTACTCTGTCTCTGATAAACCGTGGGTTGTAACCGTCTCACCGGTCAGATCCGCAATAATGGTACTTAAGAAGGAACTTCGCTCCATGTAAGCCACAGCATGAAACTTCCGCTGCATCCATTTCTGATTATTCATAGAGGTGCCTTCAGTACAGTACTGGAAAATAACATTGCCGTTTATTTTGCGAATGCAGATTGCAAGGTCAATTCCTTGCGCCTTCGCTTCCTCTACCATTAGGCAACCCAGATTCCAGGCGTCCTCATTCAAAAAGCTATCAAACTGCAGTACCTCTTCCTGTTCTCTTACAATCTTCTCCGCAGCTGTTAATTCTACTGTATTCATAGCGTATCCTCCTTATCGGTTCTACTTCACAATCCTGTTAGTTAATCCTACCAACAGTATCATTATATCGCACATAGAAAATACCGCAAACCTTATGTCTGCGGTATTTCATTCACATTTCTATTATAGATTCCGTTCTATTATTCTGCCTTCCATAAACCATGAAGATTGCAGTATGCATATACGCCTAATACGGTCTCATCCTCAGCCAGGCAGAACGTTGCCTTGGGAGCCTCGCCGGGCTTCAGGGCAATTCGATAAGCACCCTTTGTAGTCTCAACAGCGACCCACTCAATATAGTGCGCATCCATCATGGGATGATCCACTGCTCCAACCTGAACTACCACCTTGCAGCCTTCTCGGGAATAAACAGGTACATGCTTGTCATATGCGCCGTCCGATGTACCGGGCACCAGTTCTGTCATATTCTGACCACAACAGACCATGTTTACACCGGATTCCTGAATCATTTCAACAAAGTTGCCGCAAATATCGCATTTGTAGAATTTCATAGTATACACCATCCTTTCTTAGCTGTTCGTTGTATTTAACCGATTCATCAGTTGTTTCTTATTCTAGTATACGTTATGCCCTTGTTCAAGGTATGAAATTACCCATAAATTACGAACAATTGGGTAATTATTTGATTCTCTGCAGTTTGTCAAGGTGCTCATTTCGTCCGATAATAATCAACTCATCTTCGGCTACCAGATTCTCGGCAGGATTAAAATCAACACGTAACGTACCGTTATTTCTGATTCCGATTACGTTCACATGATATTTGGAACGGATATTCAGGTCGATAATGCTATGTCCCACCCATCCCTCAGGGGTGAGCATTTCGATAATACTATGATTTTCAGACAACTGCGTAAAATCGATGACGTTACGGCCTGTGATTTTCTTGGATAATTTGGTTGCACCGATATGTTCCGGAATAATGCAGGAAGTTGCACCAAGGGCCTCCAGAACTTCTCTGTCGGTATCGCTTTGCACTTTGCAGATGATTTCAGGAACATTTAGTGCCTTTAGATTCATGGTTACCAGCACGGATGTAGCAAGATCTCCTGATACCGCCACAATAACACAGTCATACTTGTTAATTCCTAACTGGGATAACGCAGTTCTGTCCTTGGCATCTAAGCATACCGCACGGGTCACCTCATCTGCCACCTGCTCAACCAGCTTCTCATTCTGATCAATAATCAGTACGTTGTTGCCGGCCTCGTACAGTTCCTTGGCCAGCTGGGTACCAAATAGTCCCAGACCAATAATTGCAAATGATTTCATATTGATTCTCCTTAACCGATAAATAAATTTACAGGTGGATATTTAATCGCCGTATTTTCCTTCGTCTTTAAGAATCCTACGGTAAGTGTTAACAGTCCCACTCTTCCAATATACATAAATAGCACCAGCACCAGCTTCGCCGTAGCGATAAATGGCTGATGGTCGCAGGATTCCGCCAGCGCTTCCCGCAGCGCCGGGTCGGTTATGTCCAGAATCGTGTAGAGCTGCTGGCATCCGGCGGTGGGCGCCTGAAACGCCGCTTCCAGAATCTGCCGTTTGTCATCCTCGGAAATGGCGCGATCCTCGAAGGCGCGCGTGGATTTCCGGCTGTGCAGCTGCCGAATGGTCCCGTTCATGTCAGTCCTCGTCCTTCCATCGGGTGATTTTGCTGCCGAACAGGCCGGGACGGGTGCTGCCGACCTTTCGTCCGTGGGCGTCCTCGTGCCGTTCGTCGCCCAACAGGCCGGGATAGCTGGCGCCGACCTTTTTGCCGCGGGCGTCGTAGTGCACCTGATCCGCAAACAGGCCGGGAACGCTTTCGCCGATCTTTCTTCCCCTGTCGTCGTAGTGCTTCGTGCTGCCAAACAGGCCCGGAACGCTGGAACCGATCTTCTTCCCGTGCTCGTCGTAGTGGTTGACGGTGCCGAACAGCCCCGGAACGCTGGTGATCTTTTTCGCCATGCCGCATCCTCCCTTTGGGAACCTGTCGTGATTCTTCCGCATTACCTGTAGTATAGCAGATTTTTTCGTCCGCGTCCAGCGGTTCAAAGCCCTGTTCGCGCGGGTATGATAACAACACAGGGAGGTAACGGATATGGTTGGAGTCATTGCACAGGGACTGCTGATCC
>JAZLHG010000122.1:0-2702 GCA_045616705.1 Lachnospiraceae bacterium
AATTCCGATGCGGTGAACTACCACGGAAGAGTGAATTATATCAATCGATTAAATGCCATGTTTGCACAGTATGCAAGGGAACATAAGGATTTCTATATTCAGGATATCCAGTATTTATCTTCCTGTTATGGTCTTGATCAGTGGTCGGATCCGCTATACTGGCACATGTACAAATATGCGCTTTGCATGGATGCCATCCCTACACTGGCATATAACGTAAGCAATATCATTAAGTCCATTTACGGCAAGAACAAGAAGTCCCTTGTATTAGATCTTGATAATACATTATGGGGCGGAATTGTTGGTGATGACGGTGTTGAGAATCTGGACATCGGACCGGAGACTTCTCTTGGTCAGGTATATTCCGAATTCCAGAACTATGTGAAGATGCAGAAGGACTTGGGCGTTATTCTGAATGTATGTTCCAAGAACGACCATGAGAATGCCATTGCCGGATTGAATCATCCGGACGGCGTATTAAGACCTGATGACTTTATTATGATTAAGGCCAACTGGGATCCCAAGAGTAAGAATCTGGTAGATACGGCGAAACAGTTAAATCTTCTGCCGGAATCCTTTGTATTCGTAGATGATAATCCTGCCGAGAGAGAGATTATTGCATCACAGGTACCGGGAGTACCCACACCGGATATCGGCAGCGTGGAGAAATACATTCAGGTTATTGATCACGCAGGATATTTCGAGGTGACCAATTTATCTGCAGATGATGCCAAGCGTAATGAAATGTATAAGCAGAATGCCCAGAGACTGGAACTTGAGCAGAGCTTTGCGGATTACGGCGATTATCTGACTTCTCTTGAGATGAAGGGTACCGTGGAAGGCTTCATTCCTATGTATCTTGAGAGAATTGCTCAGCTGACCAACAAGAGTAATCAGTTCAATCTGACAACCAAGAGATATACCAGAGCTGAGATTGAAGAAGTTGCGGACAGCAAGGATTATATCGATCTCTACGGTAAGTTAGAGGATAAGTTCGGTGACAACGGCGTTGTATCTGTTGTAATCGGCCACAAGGAAGAAACTGTTCTTCATATGGATTTATGGATTATGAGCTGCAGAGTCCTTAAGAGGGATATGGAGTTTGCCATGATGGATGAACTGGTAAGACGCGCTTCCGAAGAGGGTATTCAGACTATCAGAGGTTACTATTATCCCACTGCGAAGAACAATATGGTGCGCGAGTTCTATGCACAGATGGGATTTGAGAAGATCTCGGAAGATGAGAGCGGCAACACCGTTTGGGAATTTGCGGTAAGCAGTGATTACACCAATCAGAATCGCTATATTGCAGTTAACGAGAAGAATTAATTATGCTTGGTATAGCGTAATTGAACAATAAATTAATAAGAAAGGGAACACCATGAGCAGAGAAGAAATTTATACCCAGTTAAACGAAGTGTTCAGAGATGTTTTCGATGACGAATCCATTACCGTTTGCGATGAGACAACAGCAGCAGATGTTGATGGATGGGACAGCTTAATGCACATTTCACTGATTGATGCAGTGGAGGAAGAGTTCGACATTCGTTTTGACATGAAGACCGTTGTTAAGATGAAGAATGTTGGCGAAATGGTTGATGCAATTGAGAGCGAAGTTGAATAATCAGAAGGAGGATTAACAATGAAGAGAGTCGGAATTCTTACAAGTGGCGGTGACTGCCAGGCATTAAATGCAGCAATGAGAGGTGTTGTTAAGGCACTGTGGTTCCATTATGATCCGGGCCAGATTGAGATTTACGGATTTATGGATGGTTACAGAGGTTTAATCTACGGTGACTATAAGCAGTTAAATTATCATGATTTCTCAGGTATTCTGACTCAGGGCGGAACCATTTTGGGAAGTTCCAGAACGCCTTTTAAGACCATTAAGGATCCGGATGAGAACGGACTGAATAAGGTAGAAGCCATGAAGCAGAACTACTATCGTCTGAATCTGGATTGCCTGGTTGTTCTTGGTGGTAACGGAACTACCAAGACCGCAAATCTCCTTCGTCAGGAAGGTCTTCATGTAGTAACACTTCCCAAGACCATTGATAACGATTTGTGGGGAACAGATATGACCTTCGGTTTCCAGAGTGCAGTTAATCTGGCAACCAATGTAATCGATTGCATCCATACAACCGCATCCTCTCATAAGAGAGTATTTATTGTAGAAGTAATGGGTCACAAGGCCGGATGGATGACACTGAATGCAGGTATTGCAGGTGGTGCGGACATCATCCTGATTCCTGAGATTCCTTATGATATTGAGAAGATTGTAGAAGCAATTAACTTAAGAACCAAGAGAGGTTCTCAGTTCACCATTCTTGCTGTTGCGGAAGGTGCTATTTCCAAGGAAGATGCAGCACTGAGCAAGAAGGAATACAAGGAGAAATTAGCAAATCGCAAATATCCTTCCGTTTCCTACGAAATCGCAGCAGAAGTTGAGGCAAGAACCGGACAGGAGATTCGTGTAACGGTTCCCGGCCACATGCAGCGAGGCGGCGGCCCTTGCGCTTACGACCGTGTACTGGCCAGCAGACTGGGTACCAAGGCAGCAGAGTTAATTATTAACGAGGACTATGGCTACATGGTTGGCGTTAAGAACAGGGAAATCGTGAAGTTCCCCTTAGAAGAAGTAGCAGGTAAGCTGAAGAATGTTCCTACAGATTCAGACATTATCCAGCAGGCAAGAATGCTGG
>JAZLHG010000123.1:0-3874 GCA_045616705.1 Lachnospiraceae bacterium
CAAATACTCCTTAAGCTATTTGTTCTCAGGTTCCTTCACCTCGTCAATAATAAAGGGAGGACGATTTCTGCTGGCATCCAGCGTACGCCATACATATTCACCGAGCATGCCTAACATCAGAAGAATCAGACCGGTTGAGAACAACACAAGGCACATAAGAGACGACCAACCCGCAATAGGCTTGGCTGTCAGGAAATATTCCACAAAAATCTCAATAATCCACAGAAAAGCACCAATGGCAAATGCCACGCCAAGGCCGGACATGAATTTGATGGGCGTATAGGAGAAACTCATCATGGAATCCATTACCAGCTTAATCTTCTTAGACAGGGTCCAGCGTGACTTACCAACCTCTCTGTCCTTACGATGGAAGTATACTTTATCAGACTTAAATCCTACCCACAGAACCTGAAGCGTTAAGGCAGAATTCTTCTCATCGAGCATCTCGATTACCTTAATGACCTGACGGTCCAGAAGGTAACAGTCAAATCCTCCCTCCGGCATATTCTTATCAATGCATTTACGAACGATAGAATAGTAGAGGTTGGCAAAAAACTTCTTAATAGCTGGCTCATCTCTCTCCTCACGAACGGCAATAACCACCTTATTACCCTTCTTCCACCTCTCATACATCTCCAGAATCAGAGTAGAATCCTCCTGCAGATCTGCCTGTTTCGTTACTGCGCAGTCACCGCTGCACTGGGTAAGACCTGCCAGGATTGCTGCGTGCTCACCGAAGTTACGGGATAACTTCACACACTTCACATTGGGGTCTAAATCTCGAATTTGGTTCATAACCTCCCAGGAATTATCTCCGGAGCCGTCATCTACCATAACGATTTCGTAATCGCCGATTACCCCAAGAATCTTCTCCTTCATATCCTCGTAGAGAAGCGTTAATGTATCTGAATTGTAATATACAGGAATAACGATGGAAATTTTGCTCATTTAAGCCTCCTGAAATTATTTAATCTCATAATCCTAACTATTATATCAGTAAATTCGTTGTAACTCAATTCATATAGAAAAATCGGCTAAATTATGGTATTCTAATCAGTGTGCGATACGCACAAGGAGGAATAAAATATGGTACCCATTAATGAATTAGTCAGAGGTTTTCACCTCTATCAGGATGAATATGAAGCAAAGGCACTGGAAGTCTTAAGAAGCGGCTGGTACGTTCTGGGACGCGAAGTGCAGGAATTTGAGAAGGAGTTTGCACAGGCACTGGGTGATGACTGCTATTGCGCAGGTGTTGATAACGGTTTAGATGCCATCTGGCTGGGTCTGCAGGCTGCCGGCATTAAGGAAGGTGACGAGGTTATCGTACAGGCTAACGGTTACATTGCAACCATGTTAGGTGTTATGCAGTGTGGAGGTACTCCGGTATTTGTAGAGCCTGACGAATACTACCAGCTGAATGCCGCTAATATTGAAGCCGCAATCACACCTAGGACCAAGGGTGTACTGGTAACACACCTTTATGGTCAGGCTACCCGCATGGAGCCGATCCTGGAAGTCTGCAAGAAGCACAATCTGATGTTATTTGAAGACTGTGCTCAGTCTCATTTCGCTCCTTATAAGGGTACCAACACCGGACTCTTCGGTGTATGTTCCTTCTTCAGTTTCTATCCTACCAAGAATTTAGGTGGATTCGGTGATGGCGGCGGTGTCGTATCAAAAGACCCCGAAATCATTAAGCAGGTTAAGATTCTTCGCAACTACGGTAGCGATGTCAGATATCATAATATTGAAATGGGCTATAACATGAGACTGGACGAGCTCCAGGCAGGCCTCCTCCGTGTCAGACTGTCCCATATGAAGGAACTGATTGGCAATCGTGACCATATTGCCCAGAGATACCTTGCAGAAATTAAGAACCCCAGGGTCAGCCTTCCTCTGATTGCAGAAGGCTGTGAGCATACCTGGTATCAGTTCATTGTTCGCGTGGACAATCAGGACAAGTTCCGCGAGTTCCTGAAGGAGAAGGATATTGCAACAGATATCTCCTGGAGAGTTCCTCCGTTCCTTCAGCCCTGTATGATGGAGAAATATGGATATAAGGAGGGTGACTTCCCCATTACGGAAGATTTGTGTGCTCACATTGTTACCCTTCCCATGATGGAATATATGGATGAAGATGAAATCACTAAGGTAATCGAAGGAGTAAATGCATATGAAGGTTAAAGGATGTCATTTCATTGATACCCGTCTGGTAACAGAAGCAGACGGACAGCTCTGGGTTACAGAAGGAATGAATCAGATTCCTTTTGAAATCAAGAGAATATTCTGCGTTATGAATGTAGCGGATGGAGCTTCCAGAGGCGATCATGCTACCAAGACCACCAACTTGATTCTCTTCCCCATTGCAGGTTCCTGTGATGTGGTAGTTGACGACGGTGAGAACAAAGAGAGCTTCCATATGGATGATCCTACCAAGGGCATCTATATTGATGCCATGATTTGGAGAAGCATGGTGAACTTCACACCGGACTGCATTATGATGGCTGTCTGCGACAGACCTTTTGCACCGGGTAATGAGACCTATGACGATTACAACGAATATCTTGCAGCCTTAAAGGCAATGAAGGAAGCGTAGAGATTTGATCATTAACAATATTTTTGAAGAAAATAATCAATATGCCAAGCATACTTCCCAGGAGCTTAACGAATGGCTTGATCAGGCGAATTTAACGGCAGATGTGCATCTGTCCCGTATTTCTCTTGCAGATTGTTCACCCTGGTACTACGACGAAGCTTGCGGCATCATCCGCAATCAGGATAACTCTTTCTTCCAGATTAGCGGTGTTCGCCTAAAGCGTGATGGTATGGAAGATGTGGAGCAGCCCATTATCATTCAGGATGAAATCGGATTCTTGGGAATTCTCTGCACGAAGATTAATGGCGTATGGCACTATCTGATGCAGGCCAAGATTGAGCCGGGTAATGTGAATGTGGTGCAGTTATCTCCCACCATTCAGGCTACCAAGAGTAATTTCGAGCAGAAGCACGGCGGCCGCAAGCCCCTGTTCTTGGAATATTTCCTCAATATGGAGACAGACCATATTCTGGTGGACCAGATTCAGTCCGAACAGTCTTCCAGATTCCTATGTAAGCGTAACCGTAATGTCATGCTGATGGTAGATGAAGAACTGCCCGAGACTCCCAATCACAGATGGATGACCTTAAGACAGATTAAGGAACTGATGCATCGGGAGAACTTAATCAATATGGATACCCGTACGGTACTCTCCTGCATTCCTTACGTACTTTTGGGTGAGGAGGGCGACATCCCTTTCTCCAATAAGCCCTATTTTGAGAAGAGCGCCGGCAGCATCGACCGTAAGACCATCGTAGAATTATACAAAGAGATTAACGACTATAAGATGTTCAGCAAAGGTACCATCCAGAAGGTAAAATTAGCAGATTTAAGAGACTGGCAGATGCTTCCCGATGAGATCAGTTGTAAGCATGATTATCCTTTCCGCATCATCTACTGCGATGTAGATATTAACGGCAGAGAGGTGAAGCACTGGCATCAGCCCTTGGTTGCAGCTAACGGCAGTGCCACCATCGGACTGATTTGCTGTGACGATCACGGTGTTCTGAAATTCTTAGTTCGTCCCCGTAACGAAATCGGCTGCTTAGACGGTATCGAGCTTGGACCTACCATTCAGCAGGAAGCCTCTATGGAGCATAAGCAGGATGCCATTACAGATTTATTCTATAATCGCCTTGCGGCGGGCAAGGGTGTCATTGCCGATATTATGCTATCTGAAGAAGGTGGACGCTTCTACCAGGAACAGAACAGAAATATCATTATTCAGGTATCCCGAGAAGATCTTAAGGACCTTCCCAAGGGGTATATCCTAAG
>JAZLHG010000124.1:0-2500 GCA_045616705.1 Lachnospiraceae bacterium
CACAGGTTGAGACCGGAGACTTCAATATGTTCAGATCCTTTGCCAACAGCTTCTTTATTGCCTTTGGCGCCATGATCATTGCGGTGGTTCTTGCAATTCCCGCATCCTACGGCATCGCAAGATATCGATTCAAAGGAAGAAACGCGATTTTCCTTGGGTTCCTTGTAACCCAGATGCTTCCGGTATCGGTACTGCTTACCCCAATGTTTATCATGATTAAGAATATGCATCTGTATAACACATGGGGGGCTGCGATTCTGGCAGATGCTACCATTGGTATTCCCTTCTCGGTGCTGATTCTGAAGAATTACTTCGCATCGGTTCCTAAGGCCCTTGAGGAAGCAGCTTATATCGATGGTTGTAATCGCTGGACTGCTTTTGTGAAGGTGCTGATTCCTATTACCAAGCCGGGTATTATGGTATGTGCTATTTTCTCCTTCCTCTATGCATGGGGTGATTTGGCATACGGCATGACCTTCATTCTGGATCAGCAGAAGAGACCCATTACAGCAGGTATCTTCAACTTCATGGGTCAGTACGGTACCAAGTGGAGTTACTTATCGGCCTTTGCTATTGTAGCCATTATTCCGGTTGTTCTTATTTTTATCTTCATGCAGAAGTATATTATCAGTGGAATGACCAGTGGCGCGGTAAAAGAATAAGAACCACAATAAATCGAACAAGATATGAAATGCTAAGCTCTATTATGTTGTATAATAGAGCTTAGTTACTATATACGGAGATGATGTATGAAGACTGTAAGCTTTAAGAACAATCTGTTACGAGCGTTTATTATCAGTTCGGTGCTTCCGGTGGTGGCTCTGGGTATTTATTCTTATTTCTCTATTACCCAGACCCTTCAGAGGAATACGGAGAATCTGATTCGTAATAACATGGCCCAGATTGATACCAATCTGGAGATTAGTCTGGACGCGTATAAGGACGTGGCTTATCAGCTCTATACCGATGATAATATGGTTCTGTGGGTGAGAAGGCTGGATGCGGATGAAGATACCCCTGCTACGGTAAATCAGATGCGCCGTTTTATGCGTGGTCTGATTAATACTAAGGATTATATCAGGGCCATTACTGTCATCACAGAAGGTGGGAATGTGGTTACCTACGATGAAATGGCCGGTGTAACCAAACAACCTTCCTGGATTGATAATTTCAGTAAGTCTTACGATGAAATTTATCAGGAAGTATCGAAGGATTACAAGATGCACCTGTATTCTACGGAGTACGGCACCACATTTGCGAATGAAGATTTCTATCTGTTTCATTTAGGGCATAGAATTGTAGATTATCGTAAATTAGATGATCGAATTGGTATTGTTATTCTGACTCTGGATGAGAAGTTATTAAGCGATATTTACTCGGGAGATGAAGAGACCCATACTTTTATTGTTGATGGGAATCGACATGTTATCTCTAATGAAGGAGAGGCATCTCTGATTGGCAGTGTGATAGCAGATTCCGATCATATGCAGGATTCTTATATGGAATTTCTTCATGAAGATGGGAATAATGCGAAATGGAGCGATATTTATTCCTATTATGACGAAGACTTAGACTGGACTATTGTTACAGCTGTTAATAATGTGAATATGCAGAAGGCAAGGTTTCTGCAATTGCTGCTGACCATCGGAATTGCGCTGGCCATTCTGGCATTCTCCATTATGATTTCGGTAACCATTACCAGAAATCTGAATGACTCTGTCAACAAGGTTGCATCCGGTATGAAGAGAGCCCAGGAAGGTGATCTGTCAACCTATATTGAAATAGATGACCGTATGCCTCTTGAGGTGGGGACCATGGCTTACGCTTATAACGGCATGATTGATGAACTGAAGCTGGCCAATGAGAAGGAGAAGGAAGCGAACCGTAAGCAGCAGGAAGCCCAGATTGCGGCACTGGAGGCCCAGATTAATCCCCACTTCTTATATAATACGCTGGATACCATTAACTGGATGGCCATTGAGAAGGATGAGTATGACATCAGTAATGCCATTAATGCGCTGGCCACAACTCTTCGGTATGCCATTAGTAAGAGTAATGCCAGAGTTACGGTAAAGGATGAGATTGAGTGGCTGAAGAAGTATATTTTCCTTCAGCAGTTCAGGTTGAAGGATCAGTTTGAATGTAAGTTAAATATAGACAGTAACTTACTTGAGGCACCTATTCATAAACTGCTCATGCAGCCCTGTATTGAGAATGCCATTATTCATGGCTTCGAGGATGAGGCGAAGGATGCCACCTTATGGATTACCATGACAGAAGAGGCCGGTTATATCAGAATTGAGATTAAGGATAACGGTAAGGGAATTGATCAAGAGACGATAGATCAGATTAATAGCGGAAGTGTTGAGCGTAAGGACAGGGCCCATATCGGTATGGAGAATGTCATTACCAGAATGAGAATGTATTATGGGGAGTCTTCCTCTGTGCGGGCAGAGAGCCATCTTGGGGAAGGAACTGTGATTACACTAAGAATTCCTCT
>JAZLHG010000125.1:0-4309 GCA_045616705.1 Lachnospiraceae bacterium
GTTGGTGTGATTGCATATACATCAAAATGTGGCTATTGGGGATTCTATGACGCTACTGTCAGATCTTTGAATGAGCCATTTCATGTAACCTACGGTAATACAGAAGTTGATGGAGTACTTCCTATCGATATTCAGGGTAAGGCAGGAGAGACTGTTACAGTAAGTAGAACACTTCAGCACCGAGAACTTAATGGTAATACAATTGCAATTTATACCAACCGTGCCCATGTAAAAGTGTCACTAAATGATCAGATTCTTGCGGTTCCTTATCAGGATAATGGAGTAATTGTGCCTGTTCCAAGGGCTTGTGCGTGGACACTGGTTACAATACCTGATTATTATTCAGGCAGAGAATTAAGAATTGATATTACCTATGATTATGATAAGTATGCAATTGTTGTACCGCAGATACTAAATGGTAGTAAGACTGACATTGTAATGTATATTTTGCAGGAGAATATTCTTGCAATTATTATGTGTCTTGCGATTGCGATTGTTGGATTACTATTCTTTATTCTTGGTGTGTTCCTCAAGAATCGACAGTTTAAAGATCAGTTCCAGACAATTGGATTCCTTGCGATTGTAGTTAGTGTATGGAGTGCATTCGATACATCCGCAATTCAGGTTTTTATTGGGAACTTAACAGTTGTATCTATTGTGGCATCTATTAGTTTCTTTTTGGTGCCCATTGCTGCTTGTGCTTTTATGCTTACGTATGAATCGTTAAGTGATGTTAAGATTCTCAAGATGCATTTTTATTTGTGTTCTATCATATACGCAATTATTATCATTTTGCAAATATTAGGTGTTGTTAGTCTGCCGAATTTAATTGTTGTCGTTCATGTCGAACTGATTACAATGGTAATTATTGTTGCATGGAATTATATCCTGATGATGAAACGGAAACAGGTACATGAGGATACGTATATCTATATTGCGGTAGCTGTAATTATTGTTCTTGCAGGACTGGATGTATTCCGATATTACAACTCTCTGGCAGATGACAGTGCCCGCTATACCAGAATTGGTATTTTTATATTCTTTACACTTACCGGATACAGTATTATTGCCAAAGAGAATGACTTAAAGGTCCGTGAAGCGGAGATGGGACTTTATAAACGACTGGCATTTCATGATGTGATGGCCGGTGTTCCCAATCGTACAGCATTTGATAAGGATGTTAATGAGATGTTTGTAGATGGGAATGATAGTATCAATCGATTTGCCATGATGGCAGATGTGAATAACCTGAAGAAGATTAATGATATTTACGGTCATGCTGCAGGTGATGATGCAATTCGAACTGTAGCAGGTATTCTGCAGAAGCATTTCAATAGCAATTGTCGTTGTTACCGCCTTGGCGGAGATGAGTTTGCAGTTATCAGTGAATACATCGGACCGGAAGAATTTGAAAATAAACGTCAGAAGTTTCTTGCGGAAGTGGAAGAAGTGAATATGACGAAGGATTATCCTTTGGTTGTGGCAACCGGATACCATCCGATTTGGGCAGATACCGTTCACGAAGGGTTCTCACAGGCTGACATGGCAATGTATGAGAATAAGAAATATTTAAAGTCACTGGAACAGGAGAACAATAAGAGTTCAAATGGGTGAGATCGAGGGAATTCGTTTAAATAAATATATATCAGATGCTGGAATTTGTTCCAGAAGAGAAGCAGACCGCTTAATTCAGGCAGGCAGGGTAACTGTGAATGGAACCAGATCCGAAACGGGTGTACGAGTTGCTTCCGGTGATGTTGTTTGTGTTGATGGCAAGGCCATTAAACCGGTAAATGATAAAGTGTATTTGGCGCTCTATAAGCCTAAAGGGATTACTTGTACCGCTGATCATGCCGATCCTACAAATATTATTGATTTTCTTGGTTATCCAACCAAGTTAACCTATTGTGGTCGTCTGGACAAGGATTCGGAAGGTCTAATGATTATGACTAACGATGGTGACATTATTAATAAAATGATGAAAGCCAAGAATGGTCATGACAAGGAATATCTTGTTCGGGTAGATAAGAAGGTTACAAAAGGTTTTCTTAAGCGGATGTCTGAGGGTGTATATCTGGAAGAACTGGATGTAACTACAAGGCCTTGTATTGTTGAACCAATGAAAGAACCAGACTGGTTTAAGATTGTACTAACCCAAGGCCTTAATCGCCAAATCAGAAGAATGTGCGATGCTCTTGGATTTCACGTGCTTGAACTAAAACGTGTCAGAGTGATGAATGTTCGTCTGAATAATCTGAAGGTGGGTGAGTATCGCTTGCTGTCAAATGGCGAATATAGAGAACTTATGAGATTAATCACGAATTCTAATAATTAGTTTGATTTGGAGCATATATGGATAAATTACTTCGCATGAAAGAATTGACAGAACTGTTAAGTAGAGCCGCAAAAGCTTACTACATGGATGCCAATGAGATCATGAGTAATTATGAATATGACCAGCTTTATGATGAACTTTTAGCACTGGAGAAGGAGACCGGAACGGTTTTGGCCGGATCGGTTACAAACAGAGTAGGATATGAGATTCTTAGTGAACTTCCGAAGGAGACTCATCCTTCTCCTATGTTATCACTTGATAAGACCAAGGATAGAGAAGCATTAAGAAGTTGGTTAAATGGTCATGAGGCAATCCTATCCTGGAAGCTTGATGGGTTAACGATTGTATTAACTTATCAGGAAGGCAATCTCGTCAAGGCGGTTACCAGAGGAAATGGCGAAGTTGGTGAAGTTATTACCAATAATGCTAGAGTATTCCAGAATATTCCGTTAACGATACCGTTTAAAGGAGAGCTTGTTCTTAGGGGAGAGGCTGTAATCAGCTATGCGGATTTTGAGAGAATTAATGCAACCATTACAGATGTTGATTCGAAATATAAGAATCCCAGAAACCTTTGCTCCGGATCTGTAAGGCAACTTAATAATGAAATCACAGCTAAACGAAACGTATCTTTTTATGCTTTTTCGCTAGTAAGTGCGGAATATGATTTTGACAATCAGAGAATGAATCAATTTGCATTCCTAAAGAGTTTAGGGTTTGATGTTGTTGAGCATTATCTGGTAAACGAAGATAATATATTATCACAGATTCAGTATTTTTCGGAAGCAATTCATGATAATCCCATTCCAAGTGATGGACTGGTGTTAGTTTATAATGATATAGAATATGGTCGTTCTCTTGGTCGAACCGCTAAGTTCCCAAGAGACGCCATTGCGTTTAAATGGGCTGATGAAATAGCAGAGACTACCTTAATTGATATTGAATGGAGTCCAAGTCGAACCGGACTGATTAATCCTGTTGCGATTTTTGAGCCGGTTGAACTGGAGGGCACTACGGTATCAAGGGCCAGTGTTCATAATGTCAGTATAGTGAAGTCGTTGGAACTTGGTATTGGTGATACCATTACCGTATATAAAGCGAATATGATTATTCCGCAAATTGCATCCAACAAGACGCGAAGCGGAAATGTCCCTATTGTTTCCCGGTGTCCGGCTTGCGGAGGAGAAACTTGTATCCTGCGGGAGAATGATGTAGAAACATTGCATTGCATGAACCCGGATTGTTCTGCGAAGCAGATTAAGTCGTTTACATTGTTTGTTAGCAGAGAAGCATTCCATATGGATGGAATATCGGAATCTACACTGGAGAAACTAATCTCTCATGGATTGATTCATGAACTTGCGGATATATTCCATTTGGCACAGCATAAAGAGTTAATTTGTTCCATGGAAGGCTTTGGAGAAGTGTCCTATCAGAATATGATAGATTCAATTGAAGCATCCCGTGTGATTCCGCTGTCGAGGCTAATTTATAGTTTAGGGATTCCCAATATTGGATTGTCCAATGCTAAGATGATTTGTAAGGAATATGATTATGATGTGGAGAAACTGTTATCGGCAACAGCAGACGATCTTGCAGAAGTGAATGGGGTAGGTGCGGTTATAGCGGATAGTTTTGTGAACTATTTTGGTTCGGAGAACAATCGACTGCATTTTGAACATTTACTGAAAGAGATTACTTTGGAAACGGTGGAAATTGATCAGAGTAATGCTGATGTTAGCGGTAAGATATTTGTAATTACCGGTTCACTTAATCATTTTGGTAATCGTAATGAGTTAAAAGATTTAATTGAGATGAAGGGTGGTAAGGTTGCAGGTTCTGTCAGTGCCAAAACGGATTATTTAATTAATAATGATGTAACCAGCAATTCATCCAAAAACAAAAAAGCCAAGGAACTGGGTGTGGCAATTATTGCAGAAGAAGAGGCCATGCAATTACTTGGTCTATAATATT
>JAZLHG010000126.1:0-4052 GCA_045616705.1 Lachnospiraceae bacterium
TTTAAGTTAATCAGAATGGAGAAGTAACGAAATGGTCTCGACATATAAGAACGAAATATCAATAAGGAGAACCTTTGCTATCATATCACATCCCGATGCCGGCAAGACGACCCTGACAGAGAAGTTCCTCCTCTACGGCGGTGCGATTAATCTGGCGGGAAGCGTAAAGGGAAAGGCGACGGCCAGACATGCAGTATCGGACTGGATGGAGATAGAGAAGGAGAGAGGTATTTCAGTTACTTCATCTCTATTACAGTTCAACTATGACGCATTCTGCATTAATATTCTGGATACACCGGGACATCAGGATTTCTCGGAGGATACTTATAGAACCCTGATGGCAGCTGATTCTGCGGTGATGGTTATTGATGCCAGCAAGGGTGTAGAGGCGCAGACCAGGAAATTGTTTAAGGTCTGTGGTATGCGTCATATTCCGGTATTTACCTTTATTAACAAGATGGACCGTGATGCCAATGATACCTTTCAACTTCTGGATGAAATCGAGAAGGAATTGGGAATTGCCACTTGCCCCATTAACTGGCCCATTGGTTCCGGTAAGGGATTTAAGGGTGTATACGACCGTAATGAGAAATGTGTGATTACATTTTCAGATACAGAAAAGGGAACCAAGGAAGGTAAGGAAGAACGCATCAGCGTAGAAGATGCGAGGGTTCTTAGCGATGCCATCGGTGAACAGGCGGCACAGCAGCTTACAGATGAGATTGAACTGTTAGACGGTGCCAGTGCCGACTATGATCTGGATGCGGTACAGCGTGGTGAACTCTCCCCCGTATTCTTTGGCAGTGCGCTTACGAATTTCGGTGTAGAGATTTTCCTAAAGTATTTCCTGCAGATGACAACAACACCTCTTGCACGTAAATCGGATGCAGGTGTTATTGAACCTACAGAGAAGGATTTCTCCGCTTTTGTATTTAAGATTCAGGCCAATATGAATAAGGCTCACAGAGACCGTATCGCATTCATGAGAATCTGTTCCGGTAAGTTCAATGCCGGTATGGAAGTTCGTCATATGCAGGGAGATAAGGTATTAAGATTGTCTCAGCCTCAGCAGATGATGGCTTCGGAGAGACATATTGTTGATGAGGCGTATGCAGGAGATATTATCGGTGTATTTGATCCCGGTATTTTCTCAATTGGAGATACCATTTGTATGCCTAATGATAAATTCGCTTATGAAGGTATTCCTACCTTTGCACCGGAGCATTTTGCCCGTGTAAGACAGGTGGATACCATGAAGCGTAAGCAGTTTGTTAAAGGTATTACCCAGATTGCGCAGGAAGGTGCGATTCAGATCTTCCAGGAGTTTAACAGTGGTATGGAAGAAATCATTGTAGGCGTTGTAGGCGTGCTGCAGTTTGAAGTTCTGAAGTATCGTCTGGAGAATGAATACAATGTAGATATTAGGCTGGAGAATCTGCCTTATGAACATATCAGGTGGATTGAGAATAAGGATGAAGTGGATGTTGAGAAGATCGTAGGTACTTCCGACATGAAGAGAATCAAGGATATGAAGGGGAATCCGCTTCTGCTGTTTGTGAACAGTTGGAGTGTAGGTATGGTCCTTGATCGTAACAAGGATTTACAGTTGACAGAATTTGGACGTAACTAATGGGAAGACGTAGTAATACTACAGGTACAATTATATTAATAACACTTGCTGTTCTTGCACTTGCAACCGGTGGTGTGGGGCTGATGTTTCTGTATCAGGCCGATACGGATCATATTCTGAACCTTGATAAGGTTCCGGAAGACAAGAGCCCGGATATGGTGATTATTGAGAGTGTTATGGAGCCTGAGGTGGAAGTTGTGGAGCAGGAGGCAACGGCTGACAGCGCTGTACCCACTACCGGAGCAGCAGATCTTGCGCAGGTTCTTAGCAGCCTGGAGAGTAATCCCCATAATTACTGTTACCACCATTTGAATGATGGGCAGAAGCAGACCTATGCAGAAGTATTTCAGGCATTGAAGGAATTTACGACAGAGTATCCGGTGTCCACTCTTGATCCGGACGAACTGGAGTATGTATTCTCCTGCGTCATGTTAGATCATCCTGAGATCTTCTATGTGACCGGATATACACTGACCAAATACACAAGAGGCAATACGCTGGTGGAGATTGCATTTTCCGGTAAATATACCATGAACAGATCCTCCGCAGAGAATTGCATGAATCAGGTGGAAGAGGTTGTGGAAGATTGCCTTGCAAATGTTCCTTCGGGTGATGATTATGACCGGGTGAAGTATGTTTATGAGTGGCTGATTAAACGGTGTGATTACGAATTGGGTGCGCCCAATAACCAGAATATTCTCAGCGTGTTCTTAAGCCGTAAGACAGTCTGCCAGGGCTATGCCAAGGCAGCCCAGTATTTGTTAAATAAACTGGACATGTTCTGTATTCTCTGTGAAGGTGAGGCACTTGGCAGAGAGGCCCATGTATGGGATATTGTTCAGGTAAACGGTGAATATTACTATCTGGACGTAACCTGGGGCGATGCTTCTTATACAGTGAATGCCGATGACGGCAATTCTCTAACTCCGCCGGATATCAATTATGAGTATATGTGTGTTCCTTTCTCAGAGATTGCAGGTACACATACCATCAAAGAGACAGTAACCCTTCCGGTTTGCAATTCCATGAAGGATAACTATTATGTTCATGAGGGCCTTTACTTTGACAGCGTTGTTGAACGTCAGATTGGAGAAGCCTTCGATAAGGCCTATGCGGAGGGGCAGAGTACAGTCACTCTAAAGTGCGCGGATTCGGATGTATATCAGGCTATGGACCGTTACATGATAGAGAAGGAACATATTTTTGACTATTTAGCAGGTGGTAATACCAAGGTGAATTACCTGAAGATGGATGACCGAAGATGCTTCCTGTTTTACCTGTAACAAACTTTATTGTTTCAAATTCCTACATGGAATGTTATAATGTCTAGTAAGTGTATTTAAGCTATAGGAGGTAAATAATGGCTAAGGAAATCGAACAGGGAACTGTAATGCAGGGTGATACTATCGGAGAACTTCGTATTGCAGATGATGTTGTTGCTAATATCGCAGGCATTGCCGCAACTGAAGTAGAAGGTGTTGCAGCTACAGTTGGTAATGTTACAAATGATTTAATGAATATGGTTGGAATTAAGACTCTCAGCAAGGCAATTAAGGTGAGCGTAAACGGCACCTGTTGCAATATTGCAATCGGTCTTATTATGGAATACGGATATCACATTCCTACTACCTGTAAGAAGGTTCAGGAGCGTGTTCGTTCCGCAATCGAGAATATGACAGGACTTTCCGTACAGGATGTTACAATCCGTGTGGAAGGTATCGATATGAAAGGTCAGGCGTAATAGATGGGCATGACCAGAGCGCAGATTCGTGAGAATATTTTCAAACTGTTATTTCGTGTAGAGTTTAATCCCATGGATGATATGCAGGAGCAGGTTGCTCTCTTCTTTCAGAATCCCGATATGGGTGCGGAAGATGAGGGTAAGCTTCTTGACATGAGTCCGGAAGATGAGACCTATATTACAGATAAGTATGACAGAATCGTTGAGAGACTTCCTGAACTGGATGAGCTGATTAATTCAGCATCCAAGGGCTGGAAGACCAACAGACTTGGTAAGGTAGAATTGACGATTCTGCGCCTTGCTGTTTATGAGATGAAATTTGATGAGGATATTCCGGTTAGTGTAGCAATTAATGAAGCGGTAGAACTTGCCAAGAAGTTTGGTCAGGAGGAGTCTGCTTCCTTTATCAACGGTGTACTTGCTAAGCTGGCCCAGACCACTAATGAATAACGTATATTCCGTATGTCAGGTCAATTCATATATTAAGAACATGTTTTCGCAGGATTTTATGCTGCGTTCTATTTATGTAAAAGGAGAGGTATCCAATGTGAAATACCACTCCTCAGGTCACATTTACTTTACCATGAAGGACAAATCGGGAACCTTGGCATGCGTTATGTTTGCAGGTTCCCGCAAAGGTTTACGCTTCACCATGCAGGAAGGAAGTCGGATCGTAGCCAT
>JAZLHG010000127.1:0-2439 GCA_045616705.1 Lachnospiraceae bacterium
ATGATGTAGTGGAATGACTGTTAAAGGGAATGGATGGATTTTTGAGTTCCAAGAGTGTGGTTGGAGAAGCTACACAGATTGGAGATACAGTAATTGTTCCTTTTGTAGATGTTACTTTTGGCGTTGGTGCCGGTGAGTTCAGAGGAGAGAAGAAGGACAATGGCGCAGGTGGCCTTACAGGCAAGATGACACCGTCGGCTGTCTTGGTTATTTCCAATGGAACGACAAGACTGGTAAATATTAAGAATCAGGATTCTCTGACGAAACTTTTAGATATGGTTCCGGATCTGGTAAATCATTTTGCACCTAAAAAGGACGCAGATATCAGTGATGATGAAATCAAGGAAGTTGCATTTCCTGATGATGAAGTAGAATAGAAATAGGCAATAAAAAACTCATCTGATGATTCAGATGAGTTTTTTAGGGATTAAGCACGTTCAACTGCGTTGCTCTTTAAGCACTGTGTACAAACGTGAAGTCTTCTCGGAACTCCGTTCACTTTGCATTTAACACGCATAACGTTTGCATGGAAAATTCTGTTTGATCTTCTATGAGAATGGCTCACATTATTACCAAAATGAACGCCTTTTCCACAAATATCACATTTTGCCATCGGATGCACCTCCCTTAATCTATCGATAATTCATAGTTATTCGTAGTCACAACACGAGTATTTTAACAGAAGTCATTTTGGAATGCAAGTAAAATATAAAAAAAACAAAAAATAGTCCTTTTTTGTTTACTTTTTAGTGGGACTATTGTAAATTAGTTAAAGGCTATAAAATAGAAAATGGAGGTATATCAATGAAAGGTCGAGTAGATACGCATGTTGGAACCATTGCTATTGATGCTGAAGCGATTGCTCAGTATGCCGGATCCGTTGCTGTTGAGTGCTTTGGAATCGTCGGCATGGCAACTGTAAATGTTAAAGATGGAATTGTTAAGCTCCTGAAGAAGGAGAGCATTACTCATGGAATTAATGTATTAATTAAGAATAATAAGCTTACTCTGAATTTCCATGTAATTGTTGCATATGGAGTCAGTATACAGGCCGTAGCTGATAATTTGATCAGCAATGTGAAGTATAAGGTTGAGGAACTGACAGGTCTTGAGATTGATAAGATTAATATATACGTCGAAGGCGTTCGCGTAATCGATTAATTTTGTAAACTTTTGGAGGTTATTAAATTGGCTGCAGAATGTATCAACGCTGAAGTACTGTCTCGGATGTTCCTTGCCGGTGCCCAGGCTCTTGAATCACAGAAAGAGTATATTAATGAATTAAATGTTTTTCCTGTACCGGATGGAGATACAGGAACAAACATGACGATGACAATCATGTCCGCTGCCAAAGAGGTATCCAATCTTCCTGAACTGAAGATGGATGTTCTTTGTAAGGCAATTTCTTCGGGATCTTTAAGAGGTGCACGTGGTAACTCCGGTGTTATTCTTTCCCAGTTGCTTCGTGGATTTACGAAAGGCATTAAGGAATATGATGAAGTGGATATTCCGATTCTTACCGCTGCTCTTCAGAAGGCTGTTGAATCAGCTTACAAGGCTGTTATGAAGCCTAAGGAGGGTACTATTCTTACAGTAGCTAAAGCTATTGCAGATAAGGGACTTGAGATTTCCGATACAGCAGAGAGTCTGGAGTCGTATATTGACCAGCTTATTGAAGCCGGTGATGAAATGCTTCTTAAGACGCCTGAGATGCTTCCTGTTCTGAAACAGGCAGGTGTAGTAGATTCAGGTGGACAGGGACTTATGGAAGTCTTAAAGGGTGCTCGCCTTGCGTTCCTCGGTAAGGAAATCGAGTTTAAGGCTGTAGAGAGTACAGGAAGTGCTTCCGATAAGGCTGCGCCTCAGGAAGAGGAAGAGATTAAATTCGGTTATTGTACAGAATTTATTGTGGTTCTTGATAAAGTATTTAATGCTAAGAACGAGCAGGATTTTAAGACTTATCTCGAATCCATCGGCGATTCTATTGTTTGCGTTGCGGATGATGGTCTTGTTAAGGTTCATGTTCATACCAATGATCCCGGACTTGCAATTCAGAAGGGTCTTACTTATGGTTCTCTTACCAGCATGAAGATTGATAATATGCGTGAAGAACATCAGGAGAGACTTGCATTAAGCGCTGCTAAAAATGCTGAAAATGCAGAATCGGCTGAACCTGTTGCTGAGGATGCTAAAGAAGAGACACAGGAACCTGCTCAGGAGAAGATTGTATTCACCGAGCCTCCGAAGAAGATGGGCTTCATTGCTGTATCTATCGGAGAGGGAATGGATGCGATTTTTAAGGGACTTGGTGTTGACTATTTGATTCAGGGTGGACAGACCATGAATCCCAGTACAGAAGATATGGTGAATGCCATTGAACATGTCAATGCGGAGAACGTGTTTATTCTTCCTAATAATAAGAATATTATCATGGCTGCT
>JAZLHG010000128.1:0-2199 GCA_045616705.1 Lachnospiraceae bacterium
AGGTTTCATCGAAGAATAGAATTCATGCTGAGGCGAGAGGCATAAATCCACCAGGAGGAGATATTATGATGAAAATAGCTATTTTAGGCTATGGCAACCTTGGAAAAGGTGTAGAGGCTGCCGTAAAACAGAATAAGGATATGGAGTTAGTCGGTGTATTTACCAGACGTAATCCCGAAGATCTTAAAGTATTGTCCGGAGCAAAGGCATATCATGTTGATGACCTTGCGAAGATGAAGAATGAAATTGATGTACTGGTTCTTTGTGGTGGTTCGGCAACAGATCTTCCCAAGCAGACACCGGAATTTGCAAAGGATTTCAATGTGATTGACAGTTTTGATACACATGCTAAGATTCCTGAGCATTTTGCAGCAGTAGATGCAGCTGCTAAGGAGAATGGACATATTGCAATGATTTCAGTAGGTTGGGATCCCGGTATGTTCTCATTAAACAGAGCTTACGCCAATGCGATTCTGCCGGATGGTAAGGACTATACTTTCTGGGGTAAGGGTGTAAGCCAGGGACACTCTGATGCAATTCGTCGTATCGAGGGTGTTCAGGATGCGAAGCAGTATACAATTCCTGTAGATGAAGCTTTAAATGCTGTTAGAAATGGTGAGAATCCTGATCTTACAACCAGACAGAAACATACAAGAGAATGTTTTGTTGTTGCGAAGGAAGGTGCAGATCAAGCACGTATTGAGCGTGAGATTAAAGAGATGCCCAATTATTTCTCAGATTACGATACTACTGTTCACTTCATTTCTCAGGAAGAACTGAATCGTGATCATGCAGGAATTCCTCATGGTGGTTTTGTATTCCGTACAGGTAAGACCGGCCTTGACCTTCAGAATCAGCATATTATTGAGTATCGTCTGACTCTGGATTCCAATCCGGAATTTACCGGCAGTGTTCTTGCAGCATATGCGCGTGCAGCTTATCGTATGTCTCAGGAAGGTCTCAGCGGATGTAAGACAGTATTTGATGTAGCCCCTGCTTACTTATGCGCAATGTCTCCTGAAGAGATGAGAGCCCATTTGTTATAATTTGATGGTTTATTTTAAGGACGGTTCACCGAATGGTGAACCGTCCTTTTATAGTTTACAGTGACGTAGAAAATACATTGAACTTATTCGAATGTTAAAACAAGGTTGTTTTTTATGAATGCCTATGGTAATATAATCGGGTGTGACACATGCGGATGTGGCGGAATGGCAGACGCAGCAGACTCAAAATCTGCCGTAGCGATACGTACGGGTTCAAGTCCCGTCATCCGCACTATATTAAAAATAGTCTCAGGTTGCCTGAGACTATTTTTTTGCTTGCTATTTTGATAATAAGGGTGTAATTTAGAGTAATCTGTGACTAACTTATATTTAATTTAGATTTTGAGGGATGATAAATGAGTACAAGAACCCAGGAGATTAATGAGAAGACCCCGCTTATGTTGCTTGCGGGTCCTATGTTTATAGAACTGTTTCTGAATATTCTGCTAAATAGTGCAGACACATTAATGTTGAGTCATTACAACGAACTGGATGTTGGATCGGTTGGTAATGCGAATCAGGTCATGTTTCTGTTGATTATTCTGTTTAATATTATTGCTACATCAACATCAATCGTAGTAGCGCAATATTTGGGAGCGAAGCAGTTTGATCAAATGAACAGGATTTACACCCTTGCCATGATTGTGAATCTTGTTTTCGGTGTGTTCTTAAGCGGAATGCTGGTTTTGTTTAAGCGACAGATTATGACTTTTCTCCACGTGTCTCCGGAAATGATGCCGGGTGCGCTTTTGTACATTAATATAGTGGGTGGCGGAATGTTTCTTCAGGCCTGCTATAACGTAATGCTGCAGATTCTTAGGTGTAACGGTCATTCCAAGGTTGGTATGTATACGTCGGTTATTATTAACCTGATAAATATCGGTGGTAATTACTTATTCCTCTATGGACCGCTTAAGTTCTTAAATCTTGGAATTGGTGGTGTGGCAATTTCTACCGTAACGGCCCGTGTAATTGCATTAATTATTGTAGTAGCATTCTTCTATCTAAAGGGAATCGGTAAATTGTCTCTTAAGGTGATTCGTCCTTTTCCATGGAGAATGTTGCGCCAGATGATTGCAATCGGTATCCCTTCGGCAGGAGAGAATTTGTCTTATAATCTGTATCAGATGCTGCTTCTTTCTTTTGTGAACTG
>JAZLHG010000129.1:0-1059 GCA_045616705.1 Lachnospiraceae bacterium
TGTTGCAATGTGCTGCTTTGCGTTTTCCACCATTATCAGTTGGGGCTTGTACGGTTCCAGATGCGTAGAGTTCTTGGGTGGTGAGAAATTTACCAAACCGTTTTTGATTATTTATTCCTTTGTCTCCATTATCGGTGCGACCATGAATCTTGGTCTGTTATGGGATATAGCGGAAACTTTTAATGGATTGATGGCAATTCCTAACTTGATTGCATTGTTTATGCTGGCTAAAGTAGTGGCTGAATTGTCGGGCAAGGTTGATGAGTAGAGCATAATATACATTATTATAATAAGCACAGTAGGCTCGGTTGGTACTGAGCCTATTACTGTGACTGTTTGCATATAATATTCAACTCTAGGTAAAAAGGTATTGCAAATTAGTTAGGAAATAGTTATGATGAACTAACTGGCGTTCAGCTGAAAGGAACGTCGTTTAGGAATAATAAAACGAGGAGAACATGATGAATCCAATTAAGAAAGCATATTGTAGAACATTTCAGTTTGGCTTTAGAGTGGCAATGCCATTTCTTCCTTATAAGCGTCCCATTCATTTGGACGGTGTGACTTCAATTGCCGCATCTCTTAAGGAAGAGCATATTGATTCCGTAATTCTGATTACGGATTCCATGATTTATAATTTAGGTCTGACCAAGCCCCTTGAGGAGCACCTCAAGGAAAATAACATCTCCGTATGTGTATACAACAGAACAGTGGCGAATCCTACCAGCGTAAATGTAGAAGAAGCCCGTCAGATGTATCTTGAGAATAATTGTCAAGGATTAATCGGCTTCGGCGGTGGTTCCTCTATGGACTGCGCTAAGGCAGTGGGTGCCAGAATTGCCAAGCCTAAAATGTCTCTTGCGAAGATGAAGGGTGTTATGAAAGTAATGCGTAAGATTCCCCCTCTCTATGCCATCCCTACTACTGCAGGTACCGGTAGTGAGACTACGGTTGCTTCGATTATTACGGATGCAGAAACAAGACATAAATATGCAATTAATTCCTTCCCATTAATTCCCAAGTATGCAGTGTTAGATCCGGAAGTAACCAGATCTCTTC
>JAZLHG010000130.1:0-3446 GCA_045616705.1 Lachnospiraceae bacterium
GGTTGGGAACAAAGCAGCACTAAGCAGAACCTTCCGTGTGCCGCAAGGTCGCCTGTGGAGAACGCAGCCAGGGGTTGTTTGTATAAGGAGAAGAAAATGGAGAAGAAACTATCGGAATATGTATTGGGAGATATGCGGGCAATTTATCTGCTGAATGATCAGGAGAATACGCCGGAATTACTCCTTCTGCCGGCAGAGGCAGAGACTACTCAGCTATGGGATGGGGATAATTACACACGAACCAGAAACAAACCTTATCCGGATAGCTTATATCAGATTAAATTAACCGGAGATGCGTACGGCGGTGGATATGCAGGGGGTATAACCATGCGTCAGGGTCAGACTCCGGCAGGATTTGTCTACAATAGACAGGAATTGACGGAAGGAACGGACCCTGTGTCCCACAGGAAAATCACAACAATCACCACAATTCTTACAGATGACAGAGGTTATGAAGGCAGACACGTTTTGTCTTATGTGGAAGGATATCCCGCACTTCGTTCCTATTGTGAGTTTAAGAACTGTAGCAGGGAAGTTGCAACATTGGAAATGTTGGCAAGCTTTAGCCTTGGTAAGTTATCACCCTATATGGAGGTAGATGGATACGACACCATGAAACTTCACAGAATCCGTAGTGCATGGTCAATTGAAGGCAGACATGAGGTGCTGAAACTGGATGATCTGCAGTTGGAACCTTCCTGGGGAGGACATGCAGTAAGATGCGAGAGATTTGGTGCAACCGGTTCTCTTCCCGTCAATCGTTTCTTCCCAATCATGGTGTTAGAGGATGAAGTTCATGAAATATACTGGGGTACACAGCTGGCTCATAATGCATCTTGGCAGATGGAAGTATATAGAAGAGGAGACGATATACAAATCTCCGGGGGATTGGCAGACAGGGAAATGGGACATTGGAAGAAGCATATACATCCCGGCGAGAGTTTTGCGACACCGGAAGCAATTCTGTCAGTCTGTATGGGACGTGCCGGCTTCGCAGGGTCTGATGAAATCTTCCAACGAATGACGGAAGAATTAAATCGATATGTGGATCAGGGGCCGGAATGCGAGCAGTCCCTGCCGGTAATGTTCAATGAATACTGTACCACCTGGGGATGCCCTTCTCATGAGAATATTCAGGAGATTGTGAAGTCCTTAAAGGGACGCGGATTTGAATACTTTGTCATTGATGCGGGATGGTATAAACAGGACGATTTCCCCTGGGATCTTACCATGGGTGAATACGAACCCTCCGCTACACTGTTTCCGAAAGGACTGAAACATACCGTGGATCTTATTCGCGATGCAGGAATGAAGGCCGGACTATGGTTCGAAGTGGACAATGTGGGCCAGAAATCCAAGGCATACACAGAAGAAGAGATGTTGCTTCATCGAGATGGTGTAGTGCTTACAACGCTTACAAGAAGATTCTGGGATTTACGAAGAGAAGACGTACAGAAGCGACTGGCACAGATGATAACCGGGACACTTAGCAGGTATGGATTCGAATACATCAAAATGGATTGTAATGATACTGTGGGTATTGGTTGTGACGGAGCAGAATCATTGGGAGAAGGACTGAGACAGAATCAGGAAGCTTCCATGGCCTTCATTCGTAGCATGAAAGCAGAGATTCCCGGCTTGATCGTGGAGAACTGCGCATCAGGAGGACATAAACTGGAGCCCCTTATGATGTCTGAATCTTCCATGGCGTCGTTCTCGGATGCACATGAATGCAGGGAAATTCCCATTATCGCAGCATCCCTCCATCGCTGTATTCTTCCCAGACAATCTCAGATTTGGGCAGTAATCCACAAGGAAGACAGCGCCAAGAGAATTGTATATCAGATTGCATCCACTCTTCTTGGCAGAATGTGCCTGTCCGGAGATGTGTGGTTATTAAATGACGAGCAGTGGGGATATATCGAAGAGGGTGTCTCCTTCTATCATCAGGTATCGACTGTAATTAAGAACGGAAGATCCAGATTCATAGAGAGTAACACGATATCCTTAAGACATCCCACCGGCTATCAGGTACTTATGCGACTGGGGCAGGATGAACAGGGTCCTTGTATGCTGGTGGTCATTCATGGATTCACCGGAGCAAAAGGACAGACCGTAGAACTTACTGTTCCTGAAGGCCTTACACTGCAAAGGATGTATTCTCATGTGGAGATTCCTGTTTCTAAGGATCACCAAATGGTACTGCCGGATGATGATATGGCGGTAGCATTGTGGTATCACTAACTCTCTCTTCTGATTAATTGACAAGGAAGCGTCATATGAACCGGCGTATGAAGTTTCTGAAATAACTCATAACCGACATATAAGAAGTGGGCGGCGTAGCTGCCCATTTCTGATGCGGGGGCATGAATGGAACTAAGGGGCGGTGATGTATAGGAAGCCGCCGAAATATCATCAAATCCAACAATAGACACATCTTCCGGAATGCGATAACCCGACATGGTCAGTGCACGCATGGCACCGATGGCGATGGTATCGCTTGCCGCGAAAATAGCACGGGGAACATTACCGGCTTCGATGAGTTCGGTCATCATCTTGTGACCACTCTCGGAAGTAAATTCATCCTCTTTCAGAAAATAATGCATTTCATATTGCTCAGCCAGAGCCTTAAACAGTGCACGTCTTCTGTCAGGATAAACTGTATTCTCATTGATGTATTCCAGTCCACCTAAATATCCCACATCGGTATAGCCACTGTTATGGAAATGCGCCATTACATCGGTTAGCGCGTTCTCAAAATCCAAGGAAATGGTGTTGTAAGAATTGCGGTTGGTATACATATCTACCAGAATCAGTCTGTCTGTGATGGAAGAGAAGGCTGCAATCTCGGCATCGTCAAACTTGCCAATGCACACAAGGCCATCCACATCTTTAAGAATATTCATATAATCAGAGTCGGAACGAAAAGCACGAACCAGCTTGATCTTATGATCGATACAATATTCTTCTACACCTAAACGTACAGCCAGATAGTAGGGATCGCTTAGCTCCTGGGCAGGTGAATACCATTGCAGAATGCCGAAGGTAGATACATGGGTGCCGGGATTCTTCCGATAGGGCTTCTTCATATAGTTCAGAGATGCGGCAGTCTCAAGCACTCTTTTTCGGGTGTCAGCCGTAACATTTAATGTGGTATCGTTATTCAGAATTCTGGACACTGCAGCGGTGGATACGCCGGATGCAGTAGCGATTTCTCGTAATGTGGCCATAAAAACTCCTACTTCCATCGTTTATTATTATGAAAGACCGTTAAATGGAATATTTACCAATGTTTACCAAGCAAAATTCCATGATAAAATGTTGACAAAATCCCATAGTAATGCATATACTGATTATAAATTATTCAGTAAAAATATGCAAGTAAAATATTCGAGTTTAGTAAACAAATGAAACGTTTACCAAGGAGGTTATATGAACACAACCGA
>JAZLHG010000131.1:0-8756 GCA_045616705.1 Lachnospiraceae bacterium
CAACCGGCATGGATGCATTAACCCATGCAGTAGAAGCTTACATTGGTCACCCCACTACTAAGGAGACCAGAGGGGATTCCGAGGAAGCAGTGGAACTTATTTTCCACAATTTATATAAGGTATATGAAGATGGCAATGATATGGAAGCCAGAAAGAATATGTTATATGCTTCCTTCCTTGCAGGTAACGCATTTACCAAGTCTTATGTAGGATATGTGCATGCAATTGCCCATTCACTGGGTGGTAAATATAATGTGCCTCACGGTGTGGCCAATGCAGTATTACTTCCTTATTTGTTACGTGCTTACGGTGCAGCCATTCATGAGAAACTTAAGAAGTTAGCGCTGAAGGCCGGCGTTGCGGTGGAAAGTGACAGCGCGGAGGCAGCAGCTGAGAAGTTCATTGCGGCCATCGAGAAGATGCAGCAGGATTTCCAAATCGGTAACAAGATTAAGGGAATCGTTGATGCGGATATTCCTGAAATGGCAGCTTATGCAGATGCAGAGGGTAATCCTCTGTATCCCGTACCGGTATTAATGAATGCAGAGGAACTGCAGAAGTTCTATTACATGGTGAAGGAAGACTAAGGAGATCATTATGGATATTGTGGAAATTGTAAGCGCCCAGAAGAAATTCTTCGAAACAGGTAAAACCCTTTCTCTGGCTTATAGAAAAGCAGCGCTTGATCGTCTTGATCAGGCAATTGTGAAGCATAAGGATGAAATCTTTGCGGCAATCAAGGCAGACCTTGGCAAAGGAGAGCAGGAGACCTATATGTGTGAATATGGTCTGGCTCTCAGCGAACTGCATTATATAAAGAAAAAAATGAATAAATATGCAAGGAGAAAGCATGTCGCTTCTCCCCTTACCAACTTCGCTGCAAGCAGTTACATGGTAAAAGTTCCTTATGGAAATGTGCTGATTATGAGTCCATGGAACTATCCGTTCTTATTGACCATTGATCCGCTTGTGGATGCTATCGCGGCAGGTAATACCGTTGTGGTTAAGCCCAGTGCGTATTCCCCCAACACTTCAGCGGTCATTAAGAAGATTATTGACGAAGCTTTTGAGCCTGAATATGTTGCAGCTCTCCTTGGTGGACGAGCAGAGAATCAGACTTTACTTGATTCTAAGTTCGACATGATTTTCTTCACAGGAAGCCAGGCCGTAGGAAGAGAAGTAATGGGTAAGGCAGCGAAATATTTAACGCCGGTAGTACTGGAACTTGGCGGTAAGAGTCCTTGCATTATTGATGAGGATGCCAACATCGCACTTGCAGCACGAAGAGTTGTATTCGGTAAGTACTTAAATTGTGGTCAGACCTGCGTGGCACCGGATTATATCTATTGCCACAGTAAAGTAAAAGACGCATTTATCGCTGCTGTGAAGAAAGAAATCGTAAGACAGTTTGGTGAGAATCCTCTTGAAAATCCGGAATACGGTAAGATCATTAACGAGAAACACTTTAACCGCGTGAATGGACTGATTGATCAGAACAAGGTTGTATACGGTGGAGGCAGCAATGCAGAGACACTGAAGATCGAGCCTACCGTAATGGACTTGGTAACAAGAGAAGATGCGGTGATGCAGGAGGAAATCTTTGGACCCGTAATGCCGATTATGACCTTTGATTCTCTGGATGAGATTCTCAGTGAGATTAACGGCGGTGCACATCCGCTTGCATTCTACTATTTCACAAAAGACTTGAAAAAGGGAAGAAGAGTCGTAGCATCCTGTCGCTTCGGCGGAGGTTGCATTAACGATACCATTATTCATCTGGCAACTTCCAACATGCCTTTCGGCGGAGTGGGCGAGAGCGGAATGGGTGGTTATCACGGTCAGTATGGATTTGATGCATTCTCACATACTAAGAGTATAGTTGACAAGAAGCAGTGGATTGATGTTGTATTAAGATATCAGCCCTACAATAAATTTGGCCTTAGTGTCATTAAAGCACTTCTGAAATAGGAGTAGTGATGGAGAAATTTCTGATTGTGTGTCCGTTGGTATTTATTGCCGGATACATTGATGCAATCGCAGGAGGCGGGGGCTTAGTCTCGCTTCCTGCTTATTTTTTAACAGGACTTCCTGCAGTGAACTGTATTGCAACCAATAAGTTAAGTTCCAGTATGGGAACCACACTTACGACAATTAAGTATGGCAGGAAGGGGTACATTCCGTATAAATATGCAGCTTTTGCGGTTCCTTGTGCATTTTTAGGATCTTCAATCGGTGCCAATGTTGCGCTTCATCTGAATGAGAATGTCATTCGGATTATGATGGTGATTCTGTTGCCTCTGATTGGAATCTATGTGTTCCGCAAAAAGGATTTCACGCCATCCGGTGTGGTAAGAGGTGAGAGAACAACAATTCTTCTTGCAATTTTTGCGGCATTTATCATAGGAATTTATGACGGTCTCTACGGACCGGGAACCGGAACCTTCTTGATTCTCCTGCTTACGGGACTTGCCTGTATGCAGCTTGAGAAGGCAAACGGACTGACCAAGACCATTAATCTGACAACCAACATTGCGGCACTTACCGTATATCTTATTTCAGGAAATGTACAGATTGTTCTGGGGCTTGTAGCCGGAGTCTTTAATATTGCAGGCAATTATCTGGGAGCCAAGAGATTTGAAAAAGGCGGCAGCAGGATTGTGAAACCGGTCGTAATCCTGGTCCTTTCCGTGTTCTTCGTTAAGACAATCTATGAACTTTGTAAGTAAATGTTAAGGTTAAGTTAAGGTTTATCTATTTGGCGGTTAAGAAATGAGCATTATGATTCTTCTTGTAACAAACAAAACATTATGAGGAGACAAGATATGTGGACGAGAAAAGAATTAAAAAACAAAGCTAGACAGAAATATGCTGCAAATTACTGGAAATCGGTGCTGGTTGTTCTGATTCTGGTGTTGATTGAAGGCGGAGTGGTCAGCTACAATTTCAACAACAGTGATTTGAAGAAGGTTCTTAAGGGCGGCAACATCAATATTGTGGAATCCATGAAGGACGATATCAAGGATGCAAGAAATGATATCAAGGATGCAAGAAACGATATTGAAGATGCTAAGAAGGATATGGAAGAAGCTTATCAGGAAATCTTAGATGCCAAAGAAGAAGTTGAGGACGAATTCAATGTGCATGTGATTGTACCTTTCCTGGATGTGGATAAGCTTTTTGGTGACAGCGATGCGATTATCGAAAAGGGTGAGGTGCTGATTGATGATTTCGAGAATAATTATCAGAAATACCTTCCCGCTTTGATTGGTGTTATTGCATTCGCGGCCGTAATCGCAATTCTGGCAGGGCTTATTGCGGTAGGTGTTCGAATCTTCTTACTGAATCCCATCTATACCGGTGGTGTTAAGTTCTTAATTGAGAACCCGGGTGAGGAAGCGGTTTTTGGAAGATTAGGAGATGCATTTAAGGGTAGCCATTACAAGAATATTGTAAAAGTAATGTTCTTAAGGGATTTGTTTACTTTCCTCTGGTGCTTACTGTTCTATATTCCCGGTGTGATTAAGGCTTATGAATACATGATGATTCCTTACCTTATGGCAGAGCATCCCGAAATGAGTGCTGACGAAGCATTTGAGACCAGTAAGAGAATGATGAACGGTAACAAGTGGGCTGCATTTGTTCTGGATTTGTCCTTCATCGGATGGAGAATTCTGAATGCATTAACCTTTGGTATTCTGGGTGTGTTCTTTGTAAACCCGTACAGATATCAGACCGGTGCAGAGTTGTATCTGGCCCTGAAGGAAGCTGATCAGAAGGGAAGCACTACATACGAGAATTACGTTGAAGTAGAATAAAGTGAAGCTTAGTCGGTCAGGCGGAATCGTCTGACCGCTTAGGCGTTTTAGGAGGAACTATGGCTTATAGGGTTGTAATTGCAGATGATGAGAGTGAAATCAGACAGCTGCTCAGACTGTACCTTGAGAAGGACGGATATGTGGTAACGGAAGTGGACAACGGTACGGATGCGGTGAAGGTCTGCGAAAAAGGCGATATTGATTTGGCACTGCTAGATATTATGATGCCGGGACTAAACGGATATCAGGTGATTCAGCGTATTCGAAATATCAGCAATATTCCAATCATCATGATTTCAGCCAAGAGTCAGGATGAGGATAAGATTCTGGGACTGGACCTGGGCGCGGATGATTACATTACCAAACCCTTTAATCCTCTCGAGGCGATGGCACGAATTAACTCTAACATTCGTAGATTCTATAATCTTGGAGCATCTGTGTCGGTAGATTCCTGCATTAGCGTGCGGAACTTGCGCCTGGAGACGGAATCCTGCATGGTTTATAAGGAGGAAGAACCGATTGAACTGACTTCCGTAGAATATAAGATTCTGAAACTGTTTATGGAGAATCCGGGCAAGGTATTTACCAAACAGCAGCTTTATGAGGCAGGTTGGGAATCGGAATACATTGTGGCGGATAACAATATTATGGTCTGCATCAGCAAACTAAGAAGTAAACTAGGTGATGAAAATGAATACATTAAGACCATAAGAGGGCTTGGCTATCGTTTGGAGAAGCAGTAATGAATGAAGAGAGAAATCTAAAAGTATATCTGATGCGTAGCTTTCTGCTGACGCTTTTGTTTATCGGTCTGTCTCAGGTACTGATTAGTCTGATTCTGGATGCTGCAATGGTTCCCTGGCTTGAGGATCGCCTGGGGTTAAACGGACTACTAAGCGGTGCGGGCGCAGGCGGTATCATTACGGTCATGTTTCGCTGCCTGTTAATTACCATCATTAGAAATGCCACCTATTCCGCGTCTGTCTGGACACAACGATTTGGAGAATTGTCCATCAACAGTATCTTTGGCGGTAAGTTTGCATCCTTTATCGAATCCCTTAACAGGCAATTGAATGATACGGATTTAAGTCTCTTAATGATGCGAATCATACTGCTCCTTTTTGTGATGACCATTATCTGGATGCTTCCCTATCTGGTGGGTGGGCTTATTTTCACGAAAGTGGTTACGAAGAAGGTCCGTGAACTGGAACAGAAGCGGATGGAGAGAGACCGTGAGTATGAGAGAAGAAGAAGTTTGCTACTGTCTGATGTGGCTCATGACATTAAGACTCCCATTACTACGGTGGCAGGATTCTCCAGAGCGCTTGCGGACGGAGCGGTTCCGGAAGAGCAGAAACAGGATTATTTGAATGCGGTATACAATAAGTCTATGCGAGTCAGCGATTTGGTGACCTTGCTATTTGAATATGTGAAGCTTGACAGCGAAGGTTTCATGCTTCATAAAGCAAGAGAGAACTTCAGCGAAATGATCAGGGAATGTATTGCAGGGTCTTATGCGGACTTCGAAGAGAAGAATATGACTCCTGAACTTCAAATTGCTGAGGAGGATTTGTGGGTTCAGGCTGATAAGATGCAGCTTGACCGTGCCATCAACAATCTTCTGACCAATACAGTACGGCACAATCCGGAGGGGACCAGGGTATTTATTGAGGCCGATGCTGAAGACGGATATGCTGTTTTCAGAATCAGCGACTGCGGTGTGTTTATAGACAGAGAGGCAGCAGTACATTTATTTGATCCGTTTGTGCAGGTGGATACTTCACGTAAATCCTCTGCTGGGAGCGGACTGGGACTAAGCATTTCCAAGAAAATTGTTGAGATGCACGATGGCCAGATTCGACTGGTTCAGTATAAGGATCCTGAGAAATACGGTAAAGTCAAAAGTTTTGAAATAAAATTGCCGATTCTGTAAGTCTGCACTAATCGTTCTACGAAAAACAAGTGTCTTTCCTACATTGACTTTTGGAATATTGTCCTTTATAATTAGTCTCTAGTTGTGCGCTTTGCCACAGAATAGAACAAAGGAGAGAGAGTTTTGACAAGGTATATTCTAAAACGTATTGGGTTAGCAATTATGACGGTTATCCTGATTTGTATCATCACCTTTTTCCTGATGAACGCGATTCCGGGGGGACCGTTTAACAGAGAAAAAGCTCTGAGTCCGGCAACCATTGCCGCACTGAATGAGAGATATAATCTTGATAAGCCGTTAATCACACAGTTCTTTCTGTACATGAAGGGACTTCTTCAGGGCGATCTTGGTGTCAGCCTGAAGAACGGACGAGAGATTAAGGACATTATCGGAGAGTCATTCCCTATTTCCGCTAGACTTGGCCTTACCGCTGTATTTATCGCTTTGATCAGTGGTACTGTGTTAGGCAGTCTTGCAGCCTTAATGAGGAACAAACTTCCGGATAGAATTATTATTTTCTTATCGACACTGTTTACTGCAGTGCCCAGTTTCGTATTGGCAACGCTCTTACTGCTTGTATTCTGTATCAAGCTTGGATGGTTGCCTGTTTGGAGCGCAAATGAGACCAGCTATCTGTTGCCGGTTATTTCACTTGCGGCGTATCCTATGGCTTATACAACACGTCTTGCTAAGACCAGCATGTTAGATGCACTGAGTCAGGATTACATTCGTACTGCAAGAGCAAAAGGTGTTGCAAAGTGGAAGATTATCTTTAAGCATGCGCTTAGAAATTCCCTTCTTCCTGTTATTACTTATGCAGGACCTGAAATTGCATATATTATTACAGGCTCCATGGTAGTTGAGACTGTATTTACCGTAGGTGGTATCGGATCCAAATTCGTTAGTGCCATTTCTAATCGTGATTACACCATGATTATGGCTACAACGATTTTCCTTGCGACCCTTATGGTTGTTGCCAATGTTATCTGCGACCTTCTGTACAAGGTTGTCGATCCCAGAATTAAGTACGACTAGGAGGTAGACGCAGTGAGTAATTTTGATCCTAATATGACTCCGAAGAAACAGGTCATGAGTATGCAGATTGATCTGTCTAAGTTTGAGAAGGCAACTGATGAAGAGAAGAAACAGCAGGACGTCATGAGTGAAAGTACCACTTTCCTCAAAGATGGTATGAAGAAGCTGTTCCGTAATCCTCTTGCAGTTGCAAGTATTATTGTGCTTCTTCTGATTGTAGGTGTTATCGTGGTAGCGCCTATGGTTGTTCCTTACAGCTATGAAGAAATTCTCTCTGTTAACGGTAAACGTGATAAGGGTGCTAAGAATCTTGCTCCCTTCGAATACAGTAAGGCAGAGCAGAAATATATTGCAGAGGGTAATTACAGATTTCCCCATATTTTCGGAACCGATGAGCAGTGTCGTGACTACTTTATCCGTGTAATCTACGGAACCCGTGTATCACTGGTAGTTGGTTTGTTTGCAAGTATCATCGTTCTGATTATCGGTATGATTTACGGTAGTATATCGGGATACGCCGGAGGCAAAGTCGATATGTACATGATGCGAATCGTGGATATCATCTATTCGCTGCCGGATATGCTGGTTATTATTCTGTTATCCGTTGTATTATCCAATGTGCTTCAGTTTAAGGTGGGTTCTGTTCTTGCCAGACTGGGATCCAACATGGTATCTCTGTTTATCGTATTCGGTATGCTCTACTGGGTAAGTATGGCAAGACTGATTCGTGCACAGATTCTGTCTATTAAAGAGAATGAATATATCCTTGCGGCCCGTTCCATCGGTGCTAAGCCCGGACATATTATTCGTAAGCATATTCTGCCGAACTGCTTGTCCGTAATTATTATTTCTACGGCTCTGCAGATTCCGTCAGCTATCTTTACCGAGAGTTACTTAAGTTTCGTAGGCTTAGGTGTACAGGCTCCCATGCCGTCCCTTGGATCTCTTGCCAATGCCGCAAGAGAGGGTCTGCAGAGTTACCCTTACAAACTGGTATTCCCGGCCCTGACAATTTGTCTGATTGTATTGAGTCTAAATTTAATCGGTGACGGACTCCGTGATGCGTTCGATCCCAAGCTGACGAGGTAAGTGATATGAGTGAATATTTACTGAGTGTGCAGGATCTGCACACATCATTTAAAACAGACGCCGGTGAGGTCTCAGCGGTTAACGGCGTTTCGTTTAATATTAATCCCGGTGAGATGTTAGGTATTGTAGGTGAGTCCGGATCCGGTAAGAGTGTATCCGCTTATTCTATTATGCAGATTCTTGCAGACAACGGTAGAATTAAGAGTGGTCAGATTCTCTATAAGGGTGAAGATTTAACCACATTTGATGAAGATAAAATGCGTGAGTTCCGTGGTAAATGCTGTTCTATTATTTTCCAGGATCCCATGACCAGCTTAAACCCTGTGTTTACCGTAGGTAATCAGATTTGTGAGGCAATTCGCCTTCATACAGATAAAAAGGGTGACCAGATTAAGGCAAGAGCAATTGAAATGCTGGAACTGGTAGGTATTAATGAGCCCGAGAAACGTTTTAAACAGTATCCCTTTGAATTGTCAGGCGGTATGAGACAGCGTGTTATGATTGCCATGGCACTTGCCTGTGAACCTGATATTCTGATTGCGGATGAGCCTACCACAGCACTGGATGTTACCATTCAGGCTCAGATTCTGGAGCAGATTCAGAAGTTACAGAAGCAGATGGGTATGGCAGTGTTACTTGTTACACATGATCTTGGTGTTATTGCGGATATGTGTGACAACATTATCGTAATGTACGGTGGCCGCGTATGCGAGAGAGGTACAGCTGAGGAGATTTTCTATAATCCGAAGCATGAGTATACAAAGGGTCTTCTTCGTTCCATTCCCAATGTGAACAATATGAAGAAGAAACTGGTGCCCATTACAGGTACACCGATTAATATGTTGAATCTTCCTGCAGGATGCCCTTTCTGTACAAGATGTGAT
>JAZLHG010000132.1:0-2767 GCA_045616705.1 Lachnospiraceae bacterium
TGCCCAGACTCTGATTCTTGGTATTGTATTATCCATGATCACAGCATTGTTTATTACTAAGTACACCATGCAGGCACTGTATGCAATCGGCATCCAGAAAGAAAAGTGGTATGGTAAGGCTAAGGATCGTAAGCTTGGTGATTTCCTTGGCAAGAAGTATGTATTTATCGCAATTTCTGTTGTTGTTATTGTTGCAGGATTTATCGGAATGGGCGTTCATGCAGGCAAGGGTGAGCACGGATTGAACTTCTCTCTTGAGTTTTTAGGTGGAACATCCACAAACGTTGCATTCAATGAGGATATGAGTCTTGCTGATATTGACAGCAAGGTTGTTCCCATCATCGAAGGTATTACCGGTGATGCAAATGTTCAGGCTACCAAGGTGCAGGGTAGCAATGAAGTAATCTTCAAGACTCGTACATTATCCAATACTGAGAGAGAGACCTTTAATCAGGCCATGGAAGAGAATTTCTCTGTTGCTGAGGAACATATTCAGGCTGAGACCATTTCCGCTACTATCGGTAAGGAAATGAAGAAGGATGCATGGATTTCTATCGCAGTTGCGATTATCTTGATGCTGCTCTATATTTGGGTTCGATTTAAAGACTTACGATTCGGTGCAAGTTCCGTTATCTGTCTGCTTCATGACGTGCTGGTTGTTCTTGCATTCTATGCAATCGCCAGAGTGTCCGTTGGTTCTACATTCATTGCTTGTATGCTGACCCTGGTTGGTTACTCTATCAATGCAACAATCGTTATCTTCGACCGTATCCGTGAAGCATTAAGAAGCATGAAGAAGAATGATGATCTGGAAGCTACAGTAAATAAGTGTGTTAACCAGACATTATCAAGAAGTATCTTCACATCTCTTACAACATTCATCATGGTTGCATGCTTATATGCAAATGGTGTAAGCTCCATCAAGGAATTTGCACTTCCTCTGATGATTGGTATTATCTGCGGTGCTTATTCATCTGTATGTATCGCAAGTGCACTCTGGTATATTCTTAAGACTAAGATTGTGAAGAAGGCTGAGAACTAATTTGAATAAATCAAGATGAATATGAGTTGATTGAAATCGTAAGATTATCATGATAAACACAACAGAAGGCTGTCGATTGACGGCCTTTTGTGTTATAATAAAAAGAGTTATTTTAAATTAGAAATTCGTATCAGGGAGTTGGAATCCGTTGAAGAAATGGGTAGTTGCAGCAAAGCGTGCTGACTTTGATCAAATTGCAGAGAAGTATCATATTACGCCTATGCTTGCTCGAATTATTCGGAATCGAGATGTGGTTTCCGATGATGCGATTCAGATGTTTCTAAAGGGAACCCTTGCAAATCTGCATAGTCCCTCTCTCATGCTTGATATGGATCTTGCAGCGGGCATTGTGGAAGAGGAGATTCATAAGAACACCGGAATCCGCATTATAGGTGATTATGACGTAGACGGAATCTGCGCTACTTATATTCTGCATACCGGCCTCGCGGCGCTGTCAGCTCGAGTATCTTATCAATTACCTGATAGGGTGAAGGATGGTTACGGGATTAATCGTGCCATTATTGAGAAATGTCATGAGGATGGTATCGGTCTGATTGTTACTTGCGATAATGGAATTGCTGCCACTTCAGAGATTCAGTATGCGAAAGAACTGGGAATCAGAGTGGTTGTAACAGACCACCATGAGACTCCTGCGGTAATTCCTTGTGCGGATGCGGTGGTAGACCCTAAACGGCAGGATTGTCATTATCCATATCAAGAGATTTGTGGCGCCGTAGTGGCTTATAAACTGGTTCAGCTTCTCTGTGAGCGTATGTCAGTGGCTATGCCCGGCGATTTGTTGGAATTTGCTGCTTTTGCCACGGTATGTGATGTGATGCCACTGCTTGATGAGAATCGTATCATTGTTAAGTATGGGCTACGGGCTATGGCAACGACAAGCAATATGGGACTCAAGGTGCTTATGGATGTTACCGGATGTGAGAAGAGCAAACTGTCTCCCTTCCATCTGGGATTTGTACTTGGTCCTTGCGTTAATGCTACGGGAAGACTTGACAGTGCTGAGCGAGCGCTTCGACTGTTTACAACGGAGGATGTCTCCGAAGTCACCCAGATTGCTCAGGAACTAAGAGACTTAAATGAGAATCGTAAGGCGATGACGCTTCAGTATGCAGAGCATGCGATTCGGGTTGTTGCAGATGGCGATGAGCACAATCCATCCATGGCAGATTCACAGGTGCTTGTTATTTATCTGCCGGATTGTCATGAGAGCATTGCAGGAATTGTGGCAGGAAGGGTTCGAGAGAAATTTTATCGACCGACGATTATTCTGACGAGAGGCGAAGAATATGCGAAGGGTTCCGGAAGATCAATAGAAGGTTATTCCATGTTCGAAGCGCTTACCGGCGCAAAGGAACATTTGGTGAAATTCGGTGGCCATAAGATGGCAGCGGGATTATCTATGGAAGAGGCGAAGATTGATTTGCTTCGTACACAGCTTAATGCGGAAGCTGCTCTTACAGAAGATGATTTGACCGAGAAAGTAACCATTGATATCGCTATGCCTATGAAATACTGCAGTGAACAGTTTGTAGAGGAGTTGGAATTATTGGGGCCTTTTGGCACAGCCAATGCCAAACCTTTATTTGCGCAGAAGAGTCTGGTGATTAAGGAGATTCGCATTCTGGGTAAGAATCGAAATGCTGTGAAACTGCAATTTGAAAATGAATCTGTGAACGGAATGTATTTCACTTCCGGCGATGAATT
>JAZLHG010000133.1:0-5406 GCA_045616705.1 Lachnospiraceae bacterium
CATGAGCGTATTTATTTATGCAGGATCTATGCAGTATGTGGCGGTTGATTTTCTGGCAGGAGCTGCCAGTTTAATCACAGTAGCCTTGACGACCTTTATGGTCAATGCAAGACATTTATTCTATGGAATCTCCATGATTGACAAATATCAGGATACGGGAGCAGCCAAGCCGTATTTGATTTTTGGTCTGACAGATGAGACTTATTCTCTGGTATGTACGGATTATGAGGGAGATCCTAAGGAGAGGACCAAGTTCTATTTCTTGATATCCATTATGAACCAGTGTTACTGGGTAATCGGAAGTCTTTTAGGTTCCTTTATCGGAGCGATTCTTCCCTTTGATGCAACGGGAATTGATTTCTCGCTGACTGCATTGTTCTTAACGGTGTTCGTGGAACAGTGGCTGTCCATGAAGGATCATATGCCGGCTATTATCGGTGTGACATCCTCTTTAATCTGCCTGTTTATATTCGGACCGGATAGTTTCTTAATTCCGACTATGGGATTAATTACGCTGGGATTATTTGCGTTGAAGCATATTCGCGCCAGAAGAGAAATGGAGGGCGACCGGAATGAATAATTATTATCCTTATCTTGTGGTTGCCATAGCTGCAGTTGTTACCATGTTAATTCGTTTTCTTCCGTTTATTGTATTCCATGGCCGTAAGACACCGGAGATTATTACTTATTTCGGAAGAGTGCTGCCTCCGGCTATTATGGGAATGTTGGTAGTATATTGCCTGCGTAAAACGGAAATTCTTGCCGGCAAGCACGGTATTCCGGAGTTAATCAGCAGCTTGTTAGTTATTCTGCTTCATAAGTGGAAGCGAAATACACTGCTTAGTATTATTGCGGGTACCGTATGTTATATGATTCTGATTCACGTGATGTAAGGAGTGTTGTCAGGTGACATTAAGTGGTTTAGAAGACAGAACTGAAGAAATTTCAGACGGGAAGGTTATCAACAGAGCAGCGGTTGAACAGGCCTTTATAGATTATGTGAGTGATTATAATCTGAATGATACCAAGATTAAACTGAAGAAGGATCATACTTTCCGCGTAGCGGGGTTATGTGATGAAATCGCAGGTTCTCTTCAGTTTATAGGGGAAGACAGGGATCTGGCTTGGTTATGCGGAATGCTCCATGATATCGGAAGATTTGAGCAGATTCGAAGGTACGGAACCTTCAAGGATGCAGAGTCTATTAACCATGCGCATTTCGGCGTGCAGCTTTTGTTTGAAGATTATTTATTTGATTTGTTTCGGCCGGTGATACCGGAAAATAAAATGACCGAAACGGTCAATATCCTGCAGAAGTCCATCTATAATCATAGCGAATATCGACTTCCTGAGAATCTTACCAATCGGGAAGAGATGTTCTGTAACATTCTGAGAGACGCTGATAAAATCGATATTCTTAAGGTAAATGTTGAGATTCCTATGGAGGAAATCTACAATACTACCAGAGCGGAATTGATGAATGCAGAGGTGAGCGGGGCTGTCATGGAAGCTTTTCATGAGTGTAGAGCAATTCCCCATAGAATTAAGGGAACTGTAGTGGATCATCTGGTGGGTCATATATCATTGGTATACGAACTGGTCTACGACATGAGCCTTACGATTGTTAAAGAGCAGGGTTATCTGACGAAGATGCTTCAGTTTAAATCGGAGAATCCTGTATGTCGTAAGCAGTTTCTGAATATTAAGGAAATCATGGAGGCGTATCTTGAGCGTACAAATTGTATCAGCTAAAGCTAAACTAAAAAAGATTGAGAAGATGAAATCCAGAAAGCTTCTTCCCAGGCTTGTTATGATTGCGCTTGTTTTGGTGCTCTATCTGTTTACGACTGCAATTGCCATGGAAATGATCATGCAAAATATGATTGGTACCAAGGTTCTGCAGGGATATGAAATCGCCCAAAAGGCATCTATTCTGGTGAATGAGAAAATGACGGAGTCGGTTGTTCGCCGAGACATCTATAATATGCAGCGTACACTTCCCGAAATCCGGTCTGTATGCATGGTGGATGCGGATGGTAATCTTCTGAAGCAGTTTGGAGACCAGATTCCGAATTTCGAAGATGAGGTAAGCTACTTGTTCTCCGGAAGTGAGGTAACACTGATTCCTTTGCCGGAAGGGTTGTCACTTGATTTTGATGCAGAAGGTATTATCAAGAATCGTCTGCTGACATTGCTTAGTCTTCGTCCCGGAAGAACCCAGCTGGCGAGAAATGAGAATATTTCACTGAATATTGCAAATAAAGCATGGTTTCAAATGCCGATATGGTTCGTAGTCCCTTGTAATGATCACAATGACAAGGTATGTGTGCTTAGTTATGTTGAAGTGTCGAAATTTGAGGCTTTCTGCTTCTTTGGTGTGGCATTGTTCTTAGGATTGATTGGGCTGATTTTCTTAATCTTCCTGATTGTTGAGATGGCTCGTACCATCACAGATCAGAGAAAAGCATTTAAATTGATTAATACCGACTTCGTCACACTTGGTAACAACAAGATATTCTTCAATGATTTCGGAACCAGACTTCTTAAGAAGCGTAAGAACCGGGAGTATGTGGTAGTTCATCTCCGAATGGAGAAATATCGCCTCTATTGTACCTATCATGGGCAGTCAGAAGGTGAAGACCTGCTTCAGAGAATTTACGTGACATTAGGCAATCAGCTTCAGAAACGGGAATTGGTCGCTCATATTGAGGGTGCCGATTTTGCAATGCTACTAATTCAGCAGAATCCGAATCAGACGAATCAGAGAATACAGGAAATACTGACCAGAATAGTCAATTTAGGACATGGAGGTCTATTATTCTCAGCGGGAGTATCTCCGGTGAAAGAGTCCTGCGATCCTACTCTGTATTTCAACGAGGCAGGAATTGCCAGAGGTACCATTACCGTTGATGCACAGGTAAGAATTGCCTGGTTTAATGAAGAGCTGCTTGCTGCACAGATTTGGGAGCATAAAGTAGAAGAAGATATGGATAGGGCAATTGCCAATAAGGAATTTAAGGTCTATCTTCAGCCGAAATACAACACAACCAATGAGACATTGGGTGGTGCAGAGGCGTTAATCAGATGGATTCATCCTACGGAAGGATTTGTTCCTCCCGGCAAGTTCATCCCTATCTTTGAGAGAAATGGATTTATTACCAAAATAGACGACTATATGATTTCTGAGGTGGCACACCAGCAGGCTATATGGTATAAGGAAGGGAAGCCTATTGTACCGGTGTCTGTAAATGTATCCAGAGTACATTTCTTAAGAACGGATCTGGCAGAACACATCTGTGAGATGGTAGATCGGTACGGATTGCCCCATGAATATTTGGAGCTGGAACTTACAGAGAGCGCATTCTTCGATGATAAGGCTGTGCTTCTCAGTACGGTTCGTAAGTTAAAGGAGTTAGGCTTCTCCATCTCCATGGACGACTTCGGAGCAGGTTATTCTTCCCTGAATTCTCTTAAGGAATTACCTCTGGATGTGGTGAAGTTAGATGCGGAATTCTTCCGTGGAACAGATGATCTTGAGAGAGCCAATCTGATTGTGTCAAGGACCATTGAACTGGCCAAGCAGTTGGGAATGCAGATTGTTGCAGAGGGAATTGAGACCAGAGATCAGGTTGATTTCCTGGCAGAGAAACACTGCGATTTAATTCAGGGTTACTATTTTGCCAAGCCGATGCCAATTTCCGAATATGAGGAAAAGGCATTTGCGCCACAAACGAATAGTTTATAGATATTTAATATTTCATATACGATATATAGTAGATTTTCCCGCGGGGATGTGGTATCTTATACAAGATAGGGGATTTGTTGGAACTAACATGGTTCCACCGCATTTTGTATGATATGTAAGATACGATTTCTGCGGGTGTTTTATATTAATTAATAAGGGTGAACTGTATTCTACGAGATAGATGGAGGTTTATCGTGGCAGACTTAAGAGACGAGGAAGTCAAGGCAGTTTCACCTAAGACAGATGAGAACCAGACTGAAGAAATGAGAGAAGAGGAGTCTCAGGCAGTAGCTGAACCGGAAGAGGAGTCCGTAGCTATCGGTAAGGAAGAGACTTCAGATAACAACAATGTGGAGGATGATTCCGATGATGATCTGGAACCGGTTGACCTGGATTCCGACCGTCATGGTTCCTCACGTAATAAATCAGGTTCAGCGGAGGGACGTGAGCGTAAGAAGCGTGTCCGCAAGAATCGTAAGGATGCCGATAAAACGGCCCAGAGTGCAGATACTGCTGAGGATGGCAAGAACGGTAAGGCAGTATCTGGAGAGGCGGAGGCAGCTCCCGCAAGAACCAAGAAGGAAATGGACCCATATAAGAAGAAACGAATCAAGAAGCGAATTCGTACGCTGATTATTCTTCTTATTCTTGTGGGTCTCATTTTGTTTGGATACTACAGATTTATTGTACCTGCCAGAGAACAGGCAGAGGCAATGTTAAATCAGATGACGCAGCAGACGGAACCTATTGAGAGACGTAACGTTACCGATTGCATTACTACAACAGGTACGGTTCAGTCCAATAAGACGGTGGATTTGTCCGTTGGTGTTCCCCAGGATGGTGTTCGCTCTACCACGGTAGAAGAGGTACATGTAGCGGTAGGTGATACGGTGAAGGAAGGAGATGTGATGTTCGTATTCTCCACCTATAACACCCTAGATGACGATATTGATTATTTAAAGGGGACCTTATCCGAGCAGCGTCAGAAGGATTCCATTCGTGCCCAGAGTACCGAGAGAAATTATTATTTCGTATACAGCAATCAGGCAACAGGACTTCAGAATGCGGCTGACAATGTGGATTCTGCACTGAAGGCACTGTATGAGGCCTGTGATGGATACGGTTCTGCCAAGCGTGAACTGCAGAAGGCTATTGATGAGGGTGCATCCGAACTTGCAATTTCCAATTTGAAGAGTGCGGTAAATTCTGCTTATGAAGCGGAGCAGCGTGCAAGAGATAATTATGAGAAGGCAGTACGTGCCCAGGCCCAGACGGTGACTACGACCAATAATACCCTGACGGAAGCAGACGAGAATCATCAGTTAAGCATTATTTCCAATAATGACACTTCAAGAGAATATAAGCATCAGATTGAGAATATGGAGAAGCAGAAGGATTTAAGTATTGTTTATGCTCCTTTTGATGGACTGATTACATCCGTTAATGCGGTGGAGGGCAATGTTGCCAGCGGTGTCTCAATTTGTACGATTCAGGATGTGAGCAAGATGCAGATTTCTGCCCAGATTGATGAATATGATGTTGCTAAGATTGCGCTTGGTCAGTATGTAGCCATTCGTTCCGATCCGCTGAATGATGCGGAGATGGACGGTGTAGTAACTTACATTGCTCCTACCTCTACCATAACCAAGTCTTCTTCCTCA
>JAZLHG010000134.1:0-2103 GCA_045616705.1 Lachnospiraceae bacterium
GTATTGGAAGATAAGGTGATTAAGAACCATTACGCAGCAGAATACATTTACAATGCATATAAGAATACCAAGACCTGCGGCGTAATTGAAGAAGATCCGGCATATGGTGAGAAGAAGATTGCGGAGCCCGTAGGTATTGTGGGCGCAATTATTCCTACTACCAATCCTACATCTACTGCTATTTTCAAGTGCCTGCTCTGTCTTAAGACCAGAAATGCGATTATATTAAGTCCCCATCCCAGAGCAAAGGAGTCCACAATTGCAGCCGCTAAGATTATTCTGGATGCTGCTGTTAAGGCCGGTGCTCCCGAGGGAATTATTGGATGGATTGATGAGCCTACCGTTGAACTGTCTAACCAGATTATGAAATCTGTTGACCTGATTCTTGCAACCGGTGGCCCCGGAATGGTGAAGGCAGCATATTCTTCCGGTAAGCCTGCACTGGGCGTTGGTCCCGGTAATACACCGGTTATCATGGATAGCAGCTGTGATATTCAGACAGCGGTATATTCGGTCATTCATTCCAAGACCTTTGATAATGGTATGATCTGTGCATCCGAGCAGTCTGTTACAGCTATTGCAGATATTTACGATCAGGTTCGTGACGAGTTTATTAAGCGTGGATGTTATGTTCTAAATGACGAAGAAAAGGAACTGATGCGCAAATGCATCCTGACGGAAAATGGAACCGTTAATCCCGGTATTGTTGGCCAGACGGCAGCAACCATTGCGAAACTGGCAGGATTCCAGGTTCCCGAGAAGACCAAAATCTTAATCGGTGAGGTAGACTCCGTTGATATTACCGAGCCCTTCGCTCATGAGAAATTATCTCCGGTACTTGCTCTTTATAAGGCACAAGATTTCGACCAGGCCCTTGATATGGCAGACCAGTTAATTAAGGATGGCGGTTACGGCCATACCGCATCTCTTTATATCCATCCTTCCCAGACAGAGAAGATGGAGAAGCATGCGAATCGCATGAAAACATGCCGTATTCTCATTAACACACCTTCCGCACAGGGTGGTATCGGTGATTTATACAACTTCAAACTTGCTCCCTCACTTACACTTGGCTGCGGTTCCTACGGTGGGAACTCCGTATCGGAGAATGTTGGTGTAAAGCATCTGATTAATATTAAGACCGTTGCCGAGAGGAGAGAGAATATGCTGTGGTTTAGAACACCTGAGAAGGTTTATTTCAAGAAGGGTTGTCTTCCGGTTGCACTGAATGAACTGAAGACCTATTACAATAAGAAGAAAGCATTTATCGTTACGGATAGCTTCCTCTACGGAAACGGATATACCAAGCCCATTACGGACAAACTGGATGAGATGGGAATTACCCATGCCTGCTTCTACGAAGTTGCACCTGACCCTACACTGCAGTGTGCACAGAAGGGTGTTGAACAGCTTAGCGCTTTTGAGCCTGATGTGATTATCGCCCTGGGTGGTGGTTCTGCAATGGATGCCGGTAAAATCATGTGGCTTATGTACGAGCATCCGGAATGTGACTTTGCCGATCTGGCAATGGACTTCATGGATATTCGTAAGCGTGTCTACGAATTCCCTAAGATGGGTGAGAAAGCAATGTTTGTTGCAATTCCCACATCTTCCGGTACCGGTTCGGAGGTAACGCCTTTTGCCATTATTACAGATGCTACAACCGGAACCAAGTGGCCCATCACGGATTATGAATTAATGCCCAATATGGCCATCATAGATACAGATTACATGATGAACCAGCCCAAGGGTCTTACCAGCGCATCCGGTATTGATGCACTGACCCATTCGTTGGAAGCATATGTGTCCATTATGGCTACAGATTATACAGACGGCATGGCACTGAAGGCGACCAAGAATATCTTCAAGTTCCTGCCTCGTGCATACGAGAATGGTGCAAATGATCCGGAAGCACGTGAGAAGATGGCAGATGCATCTACGATGGCTGGTATGGCCTTTGCCAATGCGTTCCTTGGAGTATGTCACTCTATGGCCCATAAGCTGGGTGCATATCATCACCTTCCTCATGGTGTAGCAAATGCACTGATGATTGAACTGGTTATGAGATATAATGCAGATCCCGCTCCGGTTAAAATGGGAACC
>JAZLHG010000135.1:0-2849 GCA_045616705.1 Lachnospiraceae bacterium
AATCTTATGGTTCTCGGCCCATTTAACAAGTTCCGTATAATTCTTTATACCGTAGTCCCATGCATAATCCCTGGTATAGAAATCAGCTTCGGCTGCCCTGTCTGTAGTGTCAACGCTCTTTGCTCCAAGATCCTTTGCGAATCTTATAGCCTGAGTGGTATAAAGTATTCCTCTTGTGGATAACACACTAAATAAAGTGTGAATCAGAACCAAAAACGGACCTATATCCACAGATACAAGTCCGTTTGTAAATTCAAAATCCCTTTACTTATAAAACAGTTACCGCTGTTCATCCTTAAGAGCCTTAATTTCATCAAACACCACCGGATTCAAAACCTTAATATAAGTTCCCTTCATTCCGGAGGATCTGGATTCGATTACACCCGCGCTTTCGAACTTACGAAGGGCGTTCACAATCACTGACCTGGTAATTCCGACTCTGTCGGCCACCTTGCTTGCAACCAGAATACCCTCATTACCATGTAGCTCTTCAAAAATATGGACAATTGCCTCTACCTCCGAGCAGGACAATGTGGAAACAGCCGACTTCACCACTTGAAGTTTTCGATTCTCTTCAGTATTCTCCTCATTTACGGCTCTGACCATTTCAAGTCCAACTACGGTTGCACCATATTCACACAATATTATATCGTCAATAGAATAAGATTCATTAACCTTATAAATAAATAAAGTTCCTAAACGTTCTCCTGCAATTTCAATAGGGGTGACAATTGCCCGGAAGTCACCGATTTGCTCCGGGGTAAATCCAAAAGTCTCCAGATTCACATTTTCCTTGGTTGACAACACATCTAACAGTCTCTCATTGAAATCCTGTGCAATAAAAGTTCCTACAGCATTACCGATTAATCTTGCAGCCCCTTCGCCAAGAATCTCGTCTGTGCCAAGCACTTTACCCTTGCGGCTGATTACCAGAACATTAGAACCAAGAATCTCCTTCAGCACAGCACATATATCATTAAAAACAACCTTGCTGGAATTGCTGTTATGAAGAAGTTTATTAATCTTCCTTGTCTTGTCTAGTAATTGAACACTACTCATGCAACCTCCGATCGTCCCTCACAACCTTTGATTTTATTATAAAAATATTAACATAAAATAGGGTGGAAATCAATATTTTCCACCCCGTGACGCCAAATTATCAAACTATTCTGACAATTTTTATAAATTATGCAACAATTCCGCATATTCATGCATTTTTTAGTTTGTCTTCGCTATGACATGTCCACACTGTTCATTGGAACATACCAGCTTATTCCCCTTCTCCACCATAATGGAGTTACACTTTTCACACTTCTGCGCAACAGGACGTGCCCAAGACATAAATGAACAATCCGTTCCTGTCTCGCATCCATAGAAACGACGGCCCTTCTGGGTCTTACGAACAACAATCTCCTTGCCACATACCGGACAAGGTACTCCAATCTTTTCAAGATAAGGCTTCGTATTTCTGCATTCAGGGAATCCCGGACACGCAAGGAACTTGCCGTGAGGACCGTATTTAATCACCATCCTGCGACCACAAACATCACAAATCTCATCGGACTCTTCATCACGTATTTTCACGTGTTCCAGCTCTTTCTGAGCTTGTTTTACAGCCTCATCCAAATCCGGATAAAAATTCTCAATGATGGTCTTCCAGTCTACAGACCCCTCTTCTACGTTATCTAAAAGCATCTCAAGATTTGCGGTAAAGTTTAAATCCACAATACTTGGGAATGCATCCTTCATCATTTTATTAACCACTTCACCCAGCTCTGTAACAAACAGGTTCTTATTCTCTTTGAGAACATAATGTCTTGCCTGAATTGTGGTAATCGTAGGTGCGTAAGTACTGGGACGGCCAATACCCAATTCTTCAAGTGCACTTACAAGACACGCCTCTGTATAGTGAGCAGGCGGCTGTGTAAAATGCTGCTTCTCCTCGATTGCATTCAGTTCCAGTACAGTCTCTTTCGTCAGGCTGTTTAACAGTGTATTTTTCTCTGTCTTCTCCTCATCGTCAAAGTACACGGACAAGAAGCCGTCAAATACCAGTTTGGACGCAGCTACCGTAAAGCCAAAATCACCAGCTCCGATTCTAACAGAAGTAGTCTCGTACTCTGCATCCGTCATTCTGGATGCGACAAAACGCTTCCAAATCAAATTATAAAGTTTATATTGATCATTACTTAATGACTCTTTCAGAGATGAGGGGACCATCGTTACATCATTAGGACGAATCGCCTCATGCGCATCCTGAATCTTCTTGTTGGTCTTGGAAGTTCCTGCAGGCTCCACTGCATAATGATCTCCGTAAGTATCGGTAATGAACTTCTTCGCCGATGCCTGCGCCTCATCTGATACACGTGTAGAGTCAGTTCTCAAATAACTGATTAAAGCAATTGTTCCACTGCCCTTAATATCCACACCCTCATATAACTGCTGCGCAATGCGCATCGTTTTCTGGGTAGTAAAATTCAAATGTTTGCCGGCTTCCTGCTGAAGCGTACTGGTTGTAAACGGAAGTGGTGCCTTCTTTTTCCTGTGACCAATCTTAACATCGTCAACAGAATAAGAAGCATTCTGTAACAGGTTATGAATTCGATCAACATCTTCCTTGGAGCCAAGAAGTACTTTCTCACCTTTTTCTGTTGCAAGGTGTGCTATCAAAGGCTTCTTCTCGCCTTTAACCTTAAGTTCTGCATCTACAGTCCAATATTCTTCCGGAATAAACGCATTAATCTCATCTTCTCTGTCGCAAATAATACGTAATGCAACCGACTGAACACGGCCTGCACTTAATCCTCTCTTAATTTTCTCCCATAAAAGAGGAGAAATGCGATACCCTA
>JAZLHG010000136.1:0-4902 GCA_045616705.1 Lachnospiraceae bacterium
CTATATCTTCCTATTTAGGGACGAAGGTATTTATCGCTATCAGATTTATTCTTTTTATTTGGATTCACCTGATACAACCATGTATTACACTTGTGATACTTTAAAGGAATACAGGGCCTATATTCGAACGGCGCTTGAGAAGTCGGTTTACGACTGTAATACGCCAACTACCGAAGAACGTAACACCGTAACACTGGTGACATGCTCCGGATCAGGGGCCGGTAAGAAGCGATTTTTTGTACATGGAATTATCAAAGATCGATACTTGTATCCTGATTTTTGATGAGTAATCATAATTGTACTCGAAAAAGTACAAAGTTTTTTTGAGGTTTTTGACCCGTTTTGGACTACTTTTAGGTCTTTAACTAGTGAAATACTATAAATAAAATTCATTGGATAGGAGAGAAACAATGAAGAAATGGACAAAAGCATTGGTAGCAGTTATTGCGCTGGTCGCTATGCTATCAGAAAATGTGCTTAGTGTTTATGCTTCCATGGATGGAACAGCATTAGGTGCACAGCCTACGGCTCAGGTTGAAGCAGCCGAAGAACAGGTGGAAGAACCTGTAGAAATTGTGGTCACATCAGACACTGAGGAAAGCGCGTCGGAGGATGAAGAAGCCGTCGTGGACGAAGTTACTGATGAGGACACGGCGGTGGAAGAGGATATGGACCAAGAAGACACGGACCAGGAAGAGGTCGGTGTTGTTGTTGCGTCTGAAGATCCTGAAGAGGCTGTCGAGAAATTCCTTGAAGAGAACGGATCTGTAATTGAAGGCGCCGGTTATAATGAACTGCATCTTTCTATTGACACATCCAGACTTCCTGATGATGTGTACTATGTTCTTCATGTAGATACAGAAGCAAGCGTATTATTTGATGGCGATTCTTATCGCAATAATGCTCTTACGTCTATTTCCAATAAGGTTAATGATATCTTTCTCTCCAATTTAAACGATAAACCTTTCTCCCTTTATGTTAAGGGTGAAAACGATGATACTGTTGCAGCTGATTACTATATCGATTCTGTTGAAAACGGAGCGCTTCGCATGAACATGAATACAGATGGTGTTCCTGAGAAGGAAGCAGAGACTGAGACGGAATATAAGCTGATTACAGTTAAAGCTACTCTGGTTGATGAATTTGGCGATGCAATTGCTGATGAGTATACCGACATTGATCTTCCTGTTAATGAAGATGGGTTATTGGTACTTGATGATGCCGAGAACCCTCCTGTAGCCAATTTTGATGTGGAAGTTGCTCCCGGTAAGGTTGTGAGATATACCTATGCACACGCTGAAATTAATGATAATGAGGTTTCAGAAATCTCTCGTTATGAAGCGACCGATGAAGAGAGTGGTGAATCCGGATATGCATATGATTATAAGCCGATTAATTCAGATGTTGTGATTCTTACTGAAGATACAACAGTTTACTTCGTATACTCTGACGGCAAGAAGACTGTTTATACTTACGAAGATGATCAGGTTTCTGTTACCGCCAAACTGCAGCATGCAAATGCTATTCCTGATGATGCTGAATTTGTAGTATCACCGATTACCGCTGCATCCGAAGGTTACAGCTATGATGCTTATATGGAGGCACTTTCTACTAATGCTGAGACGATTCTTGGTGAAGAGGGTGCAACTATTGAAGAGAATAAAGTACTGCTCTATGATGTGGCATTTATGATTACCGACGAGGATGGTAATCGTATTGAAGTCCAGCCTGCAGACGGTTCTGTTGAAATCAGTATCCGATTCAAGAAGGGTCAGTTGGAAGAGGAAATTGCTACTTCTGAAGAAGATGAACTGGTATTGGTACATCTTCCTCTTAAGGATGAAGTAAAAGAAAATTATGACTCTACAGAAGCGGCTGTAGATATTGATGCAACCGATGTGAAGATAGAGGTCCTTGATAGTGAAGTTGTTGCAGGTGATGAGAAAGCAGTTGTTACCTTAAATGACTTCTCTCCCATTGCGATTATTGATCCCAATGGTAAGCTTCAGCCCGGAACCGGAAGAATATTCACAGATGTTTTAGGTACTTCTGTTCAGTATGGTATTACAGCAAACAGATTACAGGCTGATGGCGACTTTGAGACGAACTTTGCGGTTGGTGCTCTTAGAGGTAATGGCCCTGTTAAGACTTGTGACAATGCAGGTCCTGCAGGTGTTACCCTTATCGGTGAATACAGGTTATCCGATACGAAGGCGCAAGGCAATTTCTTCATGGATCGAAACGGCCAGAATACTACAGATGCACTTGTATATACCACTCCTCAGGCTCTGCAGAATATGGATTCCAGTATGAAACAGGGTAGGGGCGGTGTAGTCATTGATACCAGCACTTATTCAGAGAAAGCAATTAAAGATAAAGTCTCTCAGATGGTAAATGATGCCATTAAGATGACAACAACTCTCCAGAATGAGAATTATTATAAGTTTAGTGATGTTGTTACAACATTGCAGGAAGGTAATGGCGAGTTTAAGGCGATTGACCTTCGTGCAAAGGGTAATGGCGCAGGTACCTATTATATTCAGTACGCACCCGGCGAATATAGTAAGTTCTTCAAAGATGGCAATAATCTTACCATCAAGTTAGGACTTAATCAGACTGTTGTCTTCACAATTCCTGACAGTGATGTGAAGTTTATGCAGTATAAATATGAAGTGGATACCGCAAAGGGTACTATTAAAGGAACAACAGCCGGCACAACAGCAGAAGATGAAGTGTGCCAGCACGTGATTTTTAACTGCCCTAATGCGGTTACAGCATCCAGTGCGAAGCCTACCGCAGGTACTTTCCTTGTTCCTAAGGCTTCATTTACAACAGATGACAGAGCATCAGGATGGATTGTAGCAAATAACTTCTATGAGTACGGTGGACATGAGTGGCATTGTGTATGGAAGAAGATGCCTGCATTTGATCCTTGCGAAGTTGTGATGACAGCCACCAAGAAGTTAAATGGTGCTGCTCCTACAACTGAAAAGTTCTGGTTCGATTTATATTCTTATGATTTCACAACTAAGGAATATACCCTAATTGATTCTAAGCAGAATGATGGTGGAACTGTAACCTTTAAGGCAATTCATTATACAGAGCCCGGTAATCCCTACTCTTATAAGGTGGTAGAGAGAGCAGCAGATCCTGATGATGGATTTACACACGATACAACAGAATATATTGTCTACAACTATGTTGAAAAAGTAGGCAATAAGTTGATGGTTATGGATACAAAGGTATTTAATAAGAGTAATAATCTTCAGCAGATTAGCGGTGGAGATAGGAATCATAATAACGCAGCTCCTAAGGACTATAGTAAGGTTGTGTTTAATAATACCAAACCTTGGAGCTATGAATTCAAAATCAAGAAATCCTTCAAGGATGGCGTATGGCCCAAGGATCAGTCCTTTACTTTTACTTTGAGACGTTTCGATGGCGGTGGTAAGAACTATGTAACCGGTGGCGGTAATGAAGGTCCCCTTCCTGAGAAGTTAACAGTTACTCTTGATGAGAAGCATCCTGAAGGTTCATTTGGCAAGATTTCTTTCCTTCCTGATACTACAACAGGATATTTAACAGAAGAAGGTCTGTGGAATAGAACCTATATGTACATCATCGAAGAGGATACCTCATCACAGGTGAATGGTGTCACTTATGATAGACCGTACTATGTTAAGGTGATTCTTGATACAGATCCCAAAACCAATACTCTGTACAGAACAATTGTCAGAACCTCACGCGTAAATGACAACGATATTGAACATTGCATTGAGAATTATGATGATGTTGAGTTTGTTAATGAGTATCATCCCGGTATTCTGACTATTGAAAAGGTTGTTAATGATAAGGACGGCGAGGTTGTTGATACAAATCAGTCTTTCTATGCAGTTGTATCTTCCGCATCTGATAGCGGAAGCGGATTCATCTACTATGATGTAAAGGGTAGAGAGTATGCAAGCCCTCAGCCTATTGAAATCAAAGCAAATACATCTGTTGTAGTTACGCCGCTCCCTGTTGGACGCACTTACTTTGTACAGGAGACAGATGCGAATGGTACTGCAGTAGTAACCGGCACTTCATTTGAATATAACGTTACTTATGAAGGTCTTGATACAAACCATGACGTAACAATTACCAAGGAAGACTATGCTAAAGATGTTGTAATTACCAATACGCAGCTTGAGAAGGGTCAGGTTACCCTGATTAAGAAGGGTGGTAGTGCAGCTGATGCGGCTCTTGGAACTGCTTTTGCGCCTATGAATCTGGATGGCGTTATTTTCTACCTGAAGAAGGACAACGGTAGAAATAATGGTGAAGGTGAACCTGTATATGTAACAGGTGCAAATGGTGTTTACAGCTATTCTGAGACAACCTCAACTCAGGCGCTTACAACTGTAAACGGAAGCTTTACTATTTCCAATCTTCCTCTTGGTAACTACTACTTCAAGGAGATTTCGCTTCCTTCTGCCTATGCAAATTCCTTTAATATGGTTGCCGACAAGATTAAGTTTACAGTCGGTACCACAGGAACCACATTAACAACAACCAATGCGAACGTCGTTCAGACAGCAAAGGATGGTTTTGCTCTTACAACTACTGTTTATGACAGCCGTAAGCCGGTTGCATTAAAGATCAACAAAGCTCTTGTTGACAGTGAGGATGCTGCACTTCCGGCAACTTACAGTCTCCAGAACTTCAGATTTAATCTTTATGATGTAACAAACGGTGGAAGAATCAGTAAGGGCAGTGTAAATACTGATGCAAACGGACATGCTTACTTCACAAACGGTTTAGTTCTTGGACATACCTATCGTATCGAAGAGGATGCTACAGTAGCAGCACAGAAGGGTTATGTTGTAGCTTCTGTAAGCCCAATGGAGTTTACCGTTGATAATT
>JAZLHG010000137.1:0-5697 GCA_045616705.1 Lachnospiraceae bacterium
ATGCTTCAGCAGGACAAGCCCGGTGACTATGTTCTTGCTACCAACGAGACCCATACCGTTCGTGAATTTGTTGAATGTGCTTTCCGTGAGGTTGGTATTGAAATCGAATGGAAAGGCACAGGCGTTGACGAGAGAGGCTATGATGCCAAGACAGGTCGCCTCTTAGTTGAAGTAAATCCTCGTTACTTTAGACCTGCCGAGGTTGAATTCCTCTGGGGTGACAGTTCCAAGGCCGAGAAGGAACTTGGTTGGAAGAGAAAAGTTGATTTCCAGGGTCTTGTATCCATGATGGTTGATGCCGATATGCGTGAAATTGTCGGCATGAGCAGCGAAGAATTCAGAAACAGCAGGCAGGGGAACTAACATGGAGAAGAACGCTAAAATTTATGTTGCAGGCCATCGTGGACTGGTTGGCTCTGCCATTGTAAGGAATTTAGAATCCAAAGGTTATACCAATATTATCGGTCGTACTCATGCAGAGTTAGACCTGACCGACCAGGCTGCAGTTCGCGCTTTCTTCGAGGCCGAGAAGCCTGAATACGTTGTTCTTGCAGCAGCAAAAGTAGGTGGTATCAATGCCAATAACACTTCTCCTGCAGACTTTGCATATATCAATATGCAGATTCAATGTAACGTCATCAAATGTGCCCATGACTTCGGCGTTAAGAAGTTATTATTCTTAGGAAGCACCTGTATCTACCCCAAGATGGCTCCTCAGCCTATTCCGGAAGATGCACTGCTTACAGGTCCTCTTGAGGTTACCAACGAAGCTTATGCCATTGCCAAGATTTCCGGTCTCGAAATGTGCAAATTCTTCAAGATGCAGTACGGTGATGATTTCATCAGCTGCATGCCCACCAACCTCTATGGTCCTCATGACAACTACGATTTGAAGAATTCCCATGTAATGCCGGCAATGATTCGTAAGTTCCATGAAGCCAAGGTTAACAATGCTCCCTTTGTGGAGTTATGGGGAACCGGTTCTCCGTTAAGAGAATTCCTCTATGTTGATGATATGGCCGATGCCTGCGTCTTCCTTCTGGAGAACTATTCAGGACTTACTCATGTGAACATCGGTACCGGAAGAGAAGTAACCATCAAGGAACTTGCTGAGACCGTTAAGGCCACTGTAGGTTACGAGGGTGAAATCAAATGGAATACAGAAATGCCCGATGGCACACCTCGTAAGCTTACCGATGTAAGTCTTCTTCACAGCCTTGGCTGGAGTCATAAGGTAGAGCTTGCTGAGGGTGTATCACTTGCTTATAACTGGTTTGCCGAGAACATTGATCAGGCCAAGTTATAATCGCGATACGCGACATTACATAAACGAACGAGGCTAATATGAATTATTTAATGGATTTTCTCCATAATCGTTTAATGATTACTGCTGTTTCAGCTTGGGGAATTGCACAGATTGTTAAGACCATCATTGACTTTTTCTTAAATAAGAAAGTGCATTTTGAGCGTTTGATCGGCGCCGGCGGAATGCCAAGCTGCCACTCTTCAACGGTATGTTCTCTTGCTACCATGGCAGGCTTAGTCTACGGACTGGATTCCTTCCAGTTTGCATTTGCAGGTGTCCTGGCCATCATTGTAATGTACGATGCCAGCGGTGTTCGTAGAGAAACCGGCAATCAGGCCATTCTGCTAAACGAGATGATGGAAGCATTTAAGAAACTTCAGACTCCGGAGCAGAGGGTGAAATTCTCTCAGGAGAAGTTGAAGGAATTTATCGGACACACACCGTTTCAGGTGTTTGTAGGTGCCTTACTTGGAATTGTAATCGCATCACTGTTATATTTCTTCGTATTTACCAGATATCCTTTCTTCAATGTATAATTGAGAAGTTGGTAATACAAATAGCACTATAATAGAAAATGGCACGCCCAATGGGGTGTGCCACTTTTTATTTCCCGAAGGAGCTGTACTATACCAGTCTACCACAGAACGGTAATCTTCTCATTCTTGCGTCCGGAGAAGAAGGCCAGTATCAGCATCAATACGTAGAAATAGGCCATGATGTAAATGGGAAAATAGTATTTGAAATACGATGCCGGTGCCAATATAAACACAATGAACCAGTGGGCTAACAGGCCTCCTGTTAAGAAGAAGCTGAACCACCTTCTGCGTACCAGCGTATACACGCACAGCACAGCAATGATAGCTAGTGGAATAAACAGGTTATATAGCAGTGACTTCACAAGACTGACACCAAGGCTAACTACACCACTTCCCGTTTCAATATGATAAGGCAGAGCCGCATAGCAGAAAGCACCTACCCTTGTCTTCAGAAATACGCCGACATTGTTGGCAAATATTCTCTTAAGGGCATTGGCATAATCGAAAAATTCCGCAATTCCGGCCTCTTCCCTTACACCAACGAATCCATCCTGATACAGAATCAGCACATCCTCGTAGTTAATATCTCCATAATAGTCATTAATAGCATCTATCTGGTCTATAGATAAATACTTGTCGACAATAGCCAGATCCTCTGCATTCTTCTCTCTATCCAGACCATTTCTGAACATATTAGTAATCGTATATGCATAAAACGGTTTCATTCTGTCATCGGCAGCTGCACCCATTTCGCTGGCTACCAGTCCATTCTGGGGAACAGACACCAGGTACTGCAGTAGGACAGTGGCAATTACCAGTGTAATCACTGCCTTACGTTTGCGAAGCGCAGGATATACAAACAGCATCAGAATCGGAACAATCACTGCAAGGTAAATACCTTCTGTTCTCCACTGGGTCAGTACTGCACCCAGGAGAAGAATGCCACAGGCTTTACCTGTAGAAATCTCCTGTTTCTCGATTCCATCGAAGATCAGCATACTCATCAGCAGTAAATATAACAGGAAGTAAATCGGCAGTCTGTGGGCACTGGTGGTATAAGCAAGCACCGGATACAGCAGGAATAAGAAATAGGCCAGATATCCGTAAGGCTTACTAAGTACCTTTTTCATGCGAAATACCACATATCCCACTACCAGAAATTCCAAAAGCAACTTCACATAGACCGGAGCCATGGCGGCAGGAATGATCATGAAACATACAATATAATAGTAAGTGGTAATATAGTAGAACCAGGTGTCATGGGCAAGTCTTAAGGCGCCGTCCGCAATCAGGGCCTCATCATTACTCAGATATCCCTGCGGTAACTTCACAACAGCGATCACTGCCATTACAACCAGGTAAGGCAGAGCAGCCATTACCACCTGATAGAACGTGCAGGGCTCCACGCCTTCCTCATGCCTAAGCCTTGGAAGAACTCCTTTTGCCACAAATTGATATATCCCGTAATAGAGTGCTGCCAGCAGAACATATGCCAGCACTTTGCAGATCACATAGTCTGTCATATTCACAGACGGGCTAACCGTAAATATACTTCGGTCCGTTGCGAATGTGATCATCAAATGAATCAGCGCAAGAACGCTGCAGATGACTTCGGGTATATGCTTCCTAAGAAATGAGTTCATACGAATTCCCCTCTTTATTCATTGCAATCAAAAATCGTTTTCAGTATACTATATTTTAGATCATAAAGGAAGAAAGGTAGCATTATGAGCAAAAAACTGATTATTACAGGTTGCAACGGTCAGCTGGGCCGCGCAATCAACGAAACACTTGCAGGTAATGACAACTATGAGCTAATCAACACCGATTTCGGCGTTGAGAATGTTGAGAATCTGGATATCACCAATTTAGATGCAGTTCTGAATCTGTGTCGTCAGGTGAAGCCTTATGCAATTATTAACTGTGCCGCACACACCAATGTAGACGGATGCGAGCAGCAGAAGGATCTGGCCTATAAGATCAATGCCATCGGTCCCAGAAATTTAAGTATCGCAGCCACAGAAACCGGTGCCAAAATGATGCACATCTCCACTGATTACGTATTTCCCGGGACATCTCCTACACGGCTTGCAGAGTTGGATCCCGTAGGCCCTAAGGCTATGTATGGTATCACGAAGCTGGCAGGCGAGGAATTTGTGAAACAGTTTGCTAAGAACTACTACATCATTCGTACTGCTTGGCTCTATGGTGATGGTAAGAACTTCGTTAAGACCATGTTAAGACTTAGCGAGAATCATGATCAGATTACCGTTGTTAACGATCAGATCGGTTCTCCTACAAGTGCTAAGGAACTTGCCGGTGCAATGGCTTATCTTCTTCCTACAGATAATTACGGTCTGTTCCACGGTACCTGCGAAGGTCAGACCAGTTGGGCAGACTTCACTAAGGAGATTTTCCGCTTAAGCGGCAAGTCCACCGAAGTTATTCCTGTAACTTCTGTTCAGTACAAAGAGATGAATCCCCAGTCTGCTGACAGACCGGCCTTCTCTGTACTTGAGAACTATATGCTGAAATTAACAACTGATTACATGTTTGCCGATTGGCATGATGCGATTGCAGAGTATTTGAAGTAAGTATTGTTGAGATATAACAGGATAGACAGATATCATAGACATATCATAAACAAGAGGCGGGAGCATTCCCGCCTCTTGTGTTATTCTATAGAACTTATAATAATTTCAACCTGTTAATTGCACTGAAGATTGCACGAACGGATGCACGAGTAATGTTGGAACTTACACCTACACCGTAAGTTACCTGACCATCATCAGCTGCAAGTAAGTGAATATATGCAGCAGCCTGTGCATTAGAACCACCCTGAAGCGCATGCTCCTCATAGTCAAGAACCTTGATATTTAAGTCAAGATCCTGTCTTAATCCGCGAAGAACTGCATCGATAGGACCATTACCAACTGCTTCAATCACGCCTTCCTCACCATTTAAGGTATAAGTCAGCTTGATTCCGGTATCAAATTCTGAAGTAGTCACATCACTCAAATCATCAACATGCAGTTTGCGGAAATGAAGAGGTTCCTTCTGTGCAATATAGCATGCTCTGAACTGATCCATAATCTGATCCGGTGATACCTCACCCTGAGTCTCAGAAATAGCCTGAATCACCTTGGCGAATTCCTTGTGCATTCCCTTAGGAAGCTTGAATCCGAAATAGGTATCCATAATGAATGCAACACCGCCCTTACCGGACTGGGAGTTGATACGAACGATGGGCTCGTACTCTCTTCCGATATCTGCAGGATCGATAGGAAGGTAAGGTACCTGCCAAATCTCGCTGCCACGTTCCTTAAGAGCATGTACACCCTTATTGATTGCATCCTGGTGAGAACCGGAGAATGCAGTGAATACCAGCTTGCCGGCATAAGGATGTCTCTCATCAATGGTCATCTTACAACAACGCTCATAGACATCAATAATCTCATTAATATGTTCAATCTCCAGCTTGGGATCAATTCCCTGGGAGAACATATTGTAAGCCACATTCAAAAGGTCAATGTTACCGGTACGTTCACCGTTACCAAACAGTGTACCTTCAACACGATCAGCACCTGCAAGAAGTGCCAGCTCTGTAGCAGCAATACCGGTACCTCTGTCATTATGAGGATGTACACTTAAGATGACGCTCTCACGATTCTTAAAGTGCTTATTCATCCACTCAATCTGATCCGCATATACGTTAGGTGTATTCATCTCAACGGTTGCAGGAAGATTGAAGATAATCGGATTCTCCTTGGTTGCACCCCATGCTTCCTGAACTGCAGTACAAATCTCAAGTGCAAACTCAACTTCTGTTCCGGTAAAGCTCTCAGGAGAATACTC
>JAZLHG010000138.1:0-4523 GCA_045616705.1 Lachnospiraceae bacterium
GAATTAAGCCTAACAGTAACTTCAATAAGGAGAATTACACATCGCGCGAACTTGAGATTATCGAAGCAGATGCTTTTCCTCTTTCGAATAAGAGGATTGCTGAAAAACTCTTTATTTCAGAAGGTACTGTCAAAAATTACATCAGTTCGATTCTTCTTAAAGAGGGTCTCTCTCACAGAACGCAGCTCGCGGTTTATTATTTGACAGGCCGAAAAGGAGTTTAATCACTTGGACTATATTTGGTTTATTGCTGCATTTGTAGATTAATATATTGCTTGTAAAGAAATAGGATACTTTGGAAGAAGTGTTGTAGAAGAGGTGACCGGAATAAAACCATCTGGGGCATCTAAGTTGATTAGCTTATTACTTAATAGTAATGTTATAGAACCTCTATCCGGAAAAGGTAAGGGGTAATATAAGTTTTTTCAGAGAGGTATAAGATGACAATATCGTACAAACGATTAACTGAAAAAGAAATAGATACTTTTATTACCATGCGAATTGCCCAGTTACGAGAAGAAGGTGCAAAAGAAGACATAGACTTGGTCCCTTATTTGCAGGATTATTACAAAAGGCACATGGAAGATGGCACATTCGTTTCTTGGCTTGCATTTGATGGAGATAAGATTATTGGAACAAGTGGAATGTCATTTGTAGAAAAGCCGCCATATTTCGGATGCCCAAGTGGAAAGATCGGACTCATTTCAAGTATGTATACAAATCCTAATTATCGAAGAATGGGCATAGCTAAAGAACTGTTAAACAGAGTAGTAAACGAGGCAAGGGAGTATGGCTGTGGTACAGTCCAAATAACGGCTTCGGATATGGGCGTTAAATTATACACAGCATATGGATTTGAACATAATAAAAATTTTATGCAGTATAAATTATAGTTTTTTGTTGTGCAAATAAAACGACGTTGAGACTGTTGTCCTTTTGAATCGTATGGAATAGCCGGTATTGTTTTTATTCTGAAAACGAAAGGAAATCGATATGGTCACTTTAGAAATGACAATGCACCCGTATTGCAGATGACTACAAAGGAATGCAAATGGCTGGCCCATGACGGTCAGGCACCGGATGAGTTATAGGCCCTCTCAATATCCTGTGCAATCTGCTGTTTTAATTCTTCTACGGAAGAAAATTTCTGTTCAGGCCGTGTGAATTCAATAAGTTCCACGCTGATGATATCGCCGTACAGGTCGGCATCAAGGCCTAGGATGTGTGTCTCTACATTGGGCCTTAAATCGTTCTGAACAGTAGGTTTAATACCAAGGTTAGAGATTCCTTTGTATACGCGGTCGCCGGTATAAACCTTAGATACATAAACGCCGTATGGATAACCGGTAAGATCCACATCCGGAATAATATTAGCGGTTGGGAAGCCGATGCGTCTTCCAATCTGATTTCCATATATGACAGTTCCCTTTATTCGGATGGGCAATTTAGGTTCCATATTGTTACCTCGATCTCTTAAACAATGATTCTTAATTCTTACTGCAGCTTGCGGTCCATATCCGGAAGCTGTACAACATGACCCTCCTTGAGGGTCTTTTTCATGTCAATCAGGCGCTGGTTGGAGGAGCCGCGGAAACGAAGTGTTAAGTTCTTCAGTTCGTTCACAAAGCGGCCATCCACAAGCACATCCAGATTCTCCAGGAATTCGTCTGTTACGTCACATCGGGGATAACTGCCCTCTTCCTTTAACTGCTCATAGGTGAATCCGGTAAAGCACCAAATGTCCTTATTGGGAAGGGTATTACGAACGGTTCGCACAAGATTTAGAAGCGTGGGCTGATTCTTAGGTTCCATAGGTTCGCCGCCAAGAAGTGTCAGTCCGCGAATGTAAGCAGGAGATAACATTTTAAGGAGCGTTTGAACCGTATCCTCTGTAAATGCCTGGCCGTATTCGAAGTTCCAGGTCTCAGGCTGGAAACAGTGTTCGCATCGGTTGGTGCAGCCGGACACAAACAGCGTAATTCGAACGCCTTCTCCGTTTGCAATATCACAATCCTTAATAACGCTATAGTACATAATGTTCTCCAATTCTATAAGGAAAGCGGAGCAGCTAAGCTCCGCTTCAAATCAAAACGTATCAATCGATGATTCAACCTGAACTATTCTACAGGTGAAGGACACGATCCTGAATCTCCTGGGTACGACCTTGATTCCAGAACTGGGTTCCGATGTATCCACAGGTACGACGGGCAACGTTCATCTTATCCTGATCGGTGTTACCGCAGTTGGGGCATTTCCACAGGAGCTTGCCGCCTTCTTCGAAGATATGAATCTCTCCGTCCCAGCCACATTCCTGACAGTAGTCACTCTTAGTGTTTAATTCAGCGTAAACAATATTCTCGTAAATATACTGCATAATTGCAAGAACCGCATCCAGATTATCCTGCATATCGGGAACTTCCACATAGCTGATTGCACCACCGGGTGACAGTCTCTGGAACTGTGCCTCGAACTGCAGCTTGTCAAAAGCGGAAATCGGCTCAGTAACATGAACATGATAACTGTTGGTAATGTAGCTCTTATCGGTAATGCCTTCAATGATACCGAATCTACGCTGGAGGCATTTAGCGAACTTATAAGTGGTGGACTCAAGGGGAGTTCCGTACAGGGAGTAGTCAATGTTCTCTGCCTTCTTCCACTCTGCACACTTATCATTCATCTTCTGCATTACATCCAATGCGAAAGGAGTTGCGGAAGGATCGGTATGGCTCATACCGGTCATGTATTTTACACACTCATAGAGTCCTGCGTATCCCAGGGAAAGTGTTGAATATCCATTGTAGAGGAGCTTATCGATTACCTCGCCTTTCTCCAGACGGGCAAGAGCACCATACTGCCAGAGAATCGGAGCAACATCGGAAGGAGTTCCCAACAGACGCTCATGACGACAGCGAAGTGCGCGGTGACAAAGCTCCAAACGATCTTCAAAGATCTTCCAGAATTTATCAGTATTACCACCGGAGGAAAGTGCAACATCCGGTAAACTGATGGTTACAACACCCTGGTTGAAACGGCCGTAATATTTGTGCTTGCCCGGTTCGTAATTGCCGGCGTTGGCAATATTTCCGATGCCTGCATCGGTGAAACGGTCAGGTGTTAAGAAGGAACGACAACCCATGCAGGTGTATACATCGCCCTTTAATTCAAGCATTTTCTTCTCGGATAAGTAATCGGGAACCATACGACGAGCGGTACATTTAGCAGCCAGCTTGGTAAGATACCAGTAAGGCGTATCCTCTGTAATGTTATCTTCTTCAAGCACATAAATGAGCTTGGGGAATGCAGGGGTAACCCATCCACCGGCTTCGTTCTTAACGCCCTGATATCTCTGCTCAAGCATCTCTTCGATGATGATTGCAAGGTCCTTCTTCTCCTGCTCGTTACGAGCCTCATTTAAGTACATGAAAACAGTAATAAACGGAGCCTGACCATTGGTAGTAAGCAGTGTAACAACCTGATACTGGATGGTCTGAACGCCGCGACGAATCTCTTCGCGAAGACGAAGCTCAACAACGTTAGCAATCTGCTCCTCGGTCATCGGTACATTTACCTGATTCATCTCTTCCTCGACCATCTTGCGAATCTTCTTACGACTCACATCAACGAAGGGAGCAAGATGGGTCAAAGTAATGGACTGACCACCATACTGGTTAGAAGCAACCTGGGCGATAATCTGGGTTGCAATGTTACATGCTGTTGAGAAACTGTGGGGACGCTCAATGAGAGTACCTGTAATAACAGTTCCGTTCTGAAGCATGTCTTCCAGATTAACCAGATCGCAGTTATGCATATGCTGCGCAAAATAATCTGAGTCATGGAAATGGAGAATGCCGTCGCGATGTGCTTCCACGATTTCAAGAGGCAGAAGAATACGCTCTGTAATATCTCGCGATACTTCACCTGCCATGTAGTCACGCTGTGTAGAGTTCACAACAGGGTTCTTGTTAGAGTTCTCCTGCTTAACTTCTTCGTTACGGCACTCAATCAGGCTGAGAATCTTCTCGTCTGTAGTATTGGATTTACGAACAAGGGAACGGGTATAACGATATCTGATATAGTTCTTGGATACTTCATAAGCACCATGAGCCATAATCTGATATTCGACTAAGTCCTGGATTTCTTCTACGGAAGGGGCACGACCCATTCTCATACAGGACAAATCAACATATTCAGCAATGCGTTCAATCTGAAGCGTTGTCATTCTAGCTTCTTCCGGAACACTCTCATTGGCCTTGGTAATAGCAGAGATAATCTTATTGATATCGAATATGACTTCGGTACCGTTTCGTTTGATTACATTCATGTGTAACACCCCTCAAATAGAAATATATATAATGTGCCGGATACAAAATCTTGTATCTGTCGGGTAAGAAATGTGATTCGGATATACAAAATATATGAAAATAAATCGAACCGAGATGAATTATAACACACAATATATAGACGATTCAATAGATAATCCACACAATATATAGCAAAATTTTTGCACATCTTCAGAAGCGCCG
>JAZLHG010000139.1:0-2067 GCA_045616705.1 Lachnospiraceae bacterium
GAGGCCCCCGCAGAATTCAATCCTTACACCTTACTCCACTACCGTAAAGTAAACCGGCTCAGCCTGTTCATACGCCTTGTAAGCATCTGCAAGCGCATTGTCATCATCAGCTGCAACCTCAGCGCCATCTTCCATAACAGAATTGTTATCTCTGACAAATCCACCATAAGTGGCATTACCATCCTCATCATATTCAACATATAACCAGAACATCGCCATGATACCCGGTTCCTCGAAATCATTGGTGATGCAGTAACCGCCCACATTATTATTGCCGCCGGTATAAACAACCCCATCCAATACAGATAAGGGATAAGCCGTGCCATCAGAAGTTAAGAGGCTACCGGAACGAACGGTGCCATCAGACTGCTTCAGGTAAGGCGTAGCATCCAAGGCCGCCATTTTACCGCCACCGTTATCATATAAACCATTGGTATTCAACAGAAGCACCGGCTCATCGGCTCCAAGCAGATCTACATAAGCATACGCCATGCCGGGAGTTAACTGTGCAATCAGCTCGTCATAGGAAGCAAAAGTATCAGTACCCAGTGCAGCCTCCAGATCATTACCGGGAACGAAACCTTCCTCACCAAGTTCACTTGCTCTGTACTCTGCAGTCACGTCAACAACATCTGTCATAACCGGCTGATATTCAGGGGGAACAGTACCATTGTTATCCACAACAACCGCATTCTCGCATACCATATCAACCACATCCATACCACTTACTACATGGCCAAACGCCGCATACTGACCATCCAGGAAATTGCTGTCCTGATGGCAGATGAAGAACTGAGAACTTGCAGAATTGGGATCCATGGTTCTAGCCATAGAGATTACACCACGTTCATGCTGAATGGGATTCTCAATGCCGTTATCGGCGAACTCACCGATAATCGTATCCGCATGCTTCTCCTTGGACTCACCGCCCTGCATCATAAATCCATTAATAATCCGGTGGAAAGTAAGCCCCTTATAGAAACCTTCATTCACCAGTTTCATGAAATTGGTAACGGTAACCGGCGCTGCATCAGCATCCAGCTCAACGAAAATATCACCATAATTCTCAATCTGAATCAGCACTGCATATTTGCCACTGAGTAAATCAGAGGGAACTGTAGCTTCGGACTGTTCTGTATTCTCAGGTGCTTCCTGAACCTGCGCAGGTTCAGACCCGGGAAGAGGGGGAACCTCATGGAACTCAGGACCACTGTTGCCACATCCAACAAGCGCCAGTGTCATCGCACCGGCAAGAATCATACTAAGTAATTTCTTCATAATTATCGCTCCTTATTTTCCGACCTTCTGGTCGTTCATAATTACCACATTGCAGGATTCAACGGTAATCTTCTCCCACACGCCATTCACCACATAGGGCTCCGTCTTCAGGTAATCGTCAAGCATCTCTCTTGTCGCAAACTCCATCACAAGAAAAGAACCAATCACGCGTCCCTCGGGACTCGTCATACCGCCTGCGCAGATTACGCTGCCCCTCTCCTTCACCTTCTTGATATTCTCAAGATGATCCGGTCTAACAGCCATGCGTCTGTCAAGCGCGCCCTCATCCGTTGCATCATAAGCGTTAATAATAAATTGCATATCTCCTCCTGTTCTAGTCCGCCGAAGCAGCCTCTTGAATTGCTTTAATTCTACGGTACATACCCGGATGGTCATACTCCGTAAACTCAATAAACGGATGGGGATTCACATCCACCAGTTCGTCACTGCTTAAGGTTTTAAACGTCTTAATCAATGCCTCTCCGTAACCATTCTTCACAGCCTCTCTGTCGGCCTCGTATTCTTCTTGCTTAGATTTATACGAACTATATATGCTATAGAGCCAAAATATGGGACTAACAATATAACTATAAACCGTAAAAGTCAAATAATAATTATTGCAAGTAATGTCAAAGGACCTTCGAATCCAATCATTGATCCACAGGAACACCGACGGGTCGGCAACGACAGCCACAACAGCGCCGGCCAGAAGCACCTTAATGCCGTAATCGATGAAGTTCCTAAGGTCTCTTTGATGTTTTAGATGCCCCACTTCGTGGCTCAGTAAGT
>JAZLHG010000140.1:0-3029 GCA_045616705.1 Lachnospiraceae bacterium
ATTCTTAGATTGCTACGCTCAGAGAGATATCGCTAACGGAACATTCACTGAAGAACAGATTCAGGAATTCGTAGATCATTTCATTATGAAGTTACGTTGCGTAAAATTCGCTCGTACTCCTGAATACAACCAGATCTTCGCTGGTGACCCAGTATGGGTTACTGAGTCTCTTGGTGGTGTTGGTATCGACGGCCGTCACATGGTAACAAAGATGAGCTTCAGATACCTTCACACTCTTGAGAACCTTGGTGCTTCACCCGAACCCAACCTTACAGTTCTTTGGTCAACAAGACTTCCTGAGAACTTCAAGAAGTGCTGTGCTAAGATGTCAATTCAGTCTTCATCTATTCAGTACGAAAACGATGACCTTATGCGTGGAACTCATGGTGATGATTACGGCATCGCTTGCTGTGTATCTTCAATGAGAATCGGTAAGGAAATGCAGTTCTTCGGCGCTCGTGCAAACCTTGCTAAGTGTCTTCTTTACGCTCTTAACGGCGGTATCGATGAAGTTACAAAGAAGCAGGTTGGTCCTAAGTATCGTCCTGTTGAAGGTGAATACCTTGACTATGATGATGTAATGGCTAAGTACGAAGACATGATGGAATGGTTAGCTGATGTTTATGTAAATACTCTTAATGTTATCCACTACATGCATGATAAGTACTGCTACGAAAGAGCACAGATGGCTCTTCACGACAGAGACGTTCGCCGTTACTTCGCAACAGGTATGGCAGGTCTTTCCGTAGTAGCTGACTCATTATCCGCTATTAAGTACGCTAAGGTTAAAGTTATCCGTGATGAAGACGGTATCATTACTGACTTCGAAACAACAGGTGACTTCCCTAAGTACGGTAACGATGACGATCGTGTAGACTCTATCGCTACTGAATTAGTACACAAGTTCATGACCATGATCAGAAGACATCACACCTACAGAGATGGCTTCCCTACCATGTCAGTTCTTACAATTACCTCTAACGTTACATATGGTAAGGCTACCGGTAACACACCTGATGGACGTAAGAAAGGTCAGCCTTTCGCTCCCGGTGCTAACCCTATGCACAACCGCGATACTCACGGTGCTGTAGCTTCCCTTTCATCTGTAGCTAAGCTTCCTTTCATGGATTCTCAGGATGGTATTTCCAATACCTTCACTATTATTCCTGGTGCTCTTGGTAAGGAAGATAAGGTATACGCAGCAGATATCGAGATGGATTTAAAGAAATAATTATCATTTAAAACTATTACAGGAGGTGTTCCCATGGATGAGAATCAAATGATTGAAGATTTAGTAAAAATGTTGGATCAGGATATTTCAAATGGTGTAGGTCACGTTAATGTTGATGTTGACGGAAAACTTTCTCAGGCGAAGTCAGTTCAGACCATGGGTTGCACTGACTGCTCCAGAACTCCCTTAGCTTGTAGTGTTCCTACATTACATCAGGGATTAGATGATTACGAATAATACAGGAGGAAATTAAAATGGCAGCTAATTCACAGCAGGTTGACAACCTTGTTTCATTACTTGATGGTTATGTAACAAAGGGTGGTCATCATCTTAATGTAAATGTACTTAACAGAGATACTCTTCTTGATGCACAGGCTCATCCTGAGAACTATCCTCAGCTTACAATCCGTGTATCAGGTTACGCAGTTAACTTCATCAAGTTAACACCTGAACAGCAGGCAGACGTTATCTCCCGTACATTCCACGAAGCATTCTAATTTATATCGTGCTTCCAAGAGCCCGGAGTTATCCGGGCTCTTTTTACTACTGATAAATAAGGAGGAAAATATATGCAGGGAAGAATTCATTCTCTTGAAAGCTTTGGCACTGTAGACGGCCCCGGTGTTCGATACGTAGTATTTGTCCAGGGCTGCCCCATGAGATGCAAATACTGCCATAATCCCGATACCTGGGAAATGAATGCGGGAACTCTTATGGACACAGACTATATAATAGAACAGTATGAAAGAAACATCGGTTTCTATAAGGATGGAGGTATTACTGTAACAGGTGGCGAACCTCTTATGCAGATCGATTTTCTGATCGAACTTTTCACAAAATGCAAAGCAAAAGGAATCCATACCTGCATAGACTCTTCAGGAATAGCTTTTAACCCTTCAAACCCCGATCTTATGGCAAAATTTGATGCCCTTATGCCTCTTACCAATTTAGTAATGCTGGACATTAAACATATAGATCCGGAAAAGCATATAGAGCTTACATCACAGAAGAATGAAAACATATTAAAATTCGCTGAGTATTTAAGCGAAAAGAATGTAGACACCTGGATTCGCCACGTTGTGGTTCCGGGTATTACCGATGATGATGAATATCTTTATAAGCTTGGGTATTTTATTGGAGGTCTTTCATCACTTAAGGCATTGGATGTACTTCCTTACCATGATATGGGTAAGACCAAATACGAAAAGTTGGGAATCGACTATGTCCTTAAAGATGTTCCTCCCATGGATAAAAATTTGGTAGTAGAAAAGAAAAAAGTTATTTTAGATGGCATACGTGCCAGACGTGCGGATGATGCAAAGGCTTAATATAATAAAAGCCCTTGTTAATTCTAAACAACTATATTATTATATATAGAACAAGAACACTTTAACAGGAGGATATAATTATGGCATTTGTTATTACTGATTCTTGCATTTCTTGTGGTTCATGCGAATCTCAGTGCCCTGTAGGCGCTATTTCAGCTGGTGATACTCAGTTCCAGATTGATGAAGCTACATGTATCTCTTGCGGATCTTGCGCAGCTCAGTGCCCTGTTTCTGCAATCAGCGAGAACTAAGAAAAAATGAAAAATCCACGGCCGTTACGGTCGTGGATTTTTTTATTGCAAACTTTACTTTTATGATTCAATTCTTTCCTTTGAAAGATTAGCAAATTTAGTAAGTTCTGCCAGCCATGCAAGCTCTACCGTTCCGGTGGAACCACTACGCTGCTTAGCAATAATAATTTCTGATATTCCTTTTCTTTCTGTATCCGGCTTGTAGTAATCCTCTCTGTA